>JBLHKS010000001.1:0-138864 GCA_047620505.1 Verrucomicrobiales bacterium
GTCTAGCCCAAGTGGCAACGCGAAGTATCGGTAGATGTCTTTTCCCTCGGCGTAGACCTCGAACGGCTCTTCCATTTCGACGATCAGATCGGGCTCGCCTAGGCTCCAGCCTTTCGGAAAATCCGGAAGCTTCGGCGTTTTCGCCGGATCGCCCTCCGGTGCACCGGCTTCGACCCACTTGCCGATCAGCGCGATCTCCGAATCGGTCAGCGCATGTTTTTCTTGAAACTCGCCCCAACCTTCGTCGACGTGCCAAGGCGGCATGTAACGGTCTTCGGTGACGCGGGCGATCGTTCGCGCACGGCGTTTGACCGAGCTGTAATCGGTCAGCGAAAACGGCGTTGGTTCGCCTGGGCGATGACAAACCGTGCAGTTTTCGAAGACGATCGGCGCGATGTGCTCGGAGAACGTGATCGGGTCCTCGGCGAAAACGATCGCAGGCAAGAGACAGGTGAGTGGGAATAGGAGGGGGAATTTCATCGGACAAGGCTTCAGATGGGAACTCGGCGCGCGGGGTTACACTGGAAAGAAGAGCCGACGTATTTTCGTGGATTCAATAACTTATTTATTCGTGCGAATTCCATCACCGCCATCACCAAAAACCGCCGGTATTTCCACTTTGGCCGCCTTGGGTGGAATTGCCGGATTAGCATCGACGTTTGTGTTTCTCGGCTACGCCTTTCTGCCCGGGTTTGGCGGCGAATCGGGACCTTCGTTCATCTCGGCCAAGGCGAGTCGCGGAGTTTTCATTCACGAAGTCTGGGAGCGCGGTGAACTCGAAAGTTCCAACAACGTCGAGGTGCGTTGCCAGGTGAAATCGCAGAATTCTTCGGGGATCAACATCATCGAGATTGTCCCTGAAGGAACGCTGGTTGAGGCGGACGATTTTCTGGTGAAGCTGGACGATTCGGCGCTGCAAACTCAGCTGATTCAACAGGAAATCATCTGCTCAAACAGTGAGTCGGATGTCCAGGATGCGGGGGCGGCTTTCGAGGCGGCGAAGCTCGAACTTCTCGAGTACGAAAACGGATCCTACGTCCAGGAAAAGGAGCAGCTGGAGAGCGAAATTTTCGTCGCTGAAGAGAATGTTCGGCGAGCTCTGGAATACTTCGCCTACAGCGAAAAAATGGCCCAGCGTGGCTACGTTTCGCAGGTTCAACTGGAGGCCGACAAGTTTGCGGTCGAGAAAGCTAAGAAGGAATTGGATGTGGCGGGAACGAAGATTACGGTTCTCCAGACTTACACTAAAAGTAAGCACATGACGCTTCTGACGGCGTCGATCCGAACTGCGGAAGGCCGGCACAAGGCCAAGCGCAAGACCTACGAACTCGACGCCCATCGCTTGGCCGAGATCAATGATCAGATCGCGAAGTGCACGCTTTTGGCTCCGTCGAGTGGTCAGGTGGTTTACGCGAATGATCAGAGTCAGCGCGGTTCAAGCGGAGATCTGCTGATTGCCGAAGGCCGGCCGGTCCGCGAGCGGCAGGTGATCATTCGCCTTCCGGATCCGGACACGATGAGCGTGGTCGCCAAGGTTCATGAGTCGCGGATTAACTTTCTGCAACCTGGGATGCAGGCGACGGTTACCCTCGATGCTTATCCGGATCAGCTGCTGCGTGGCGAGGTCAAGACGATCAGCGAGTTTCCGATGCCGACTTACAATTCCTACATGGCTCACATTAAAGAGTATGCGGTCGGCGTCCAGATTTCGACGAGTCAGGCAAATCTTCGGCCAGGAATGAGCGCGGAAGTTCGGGTGCTCGTCGCTCGGCGCGACGATGCGCTTCTGGTCCCGATTCACGCGGTGATCGAGCGGAACGAACGCAACTTCTGCGCGATTCCGTTGGACGACGGCGGCTTTGAAACTCGCGAAATCCAGATCGGGCCGATCAACGAGGACAGCATCGTCGTTGAGGGCGGGCTTGAGCCGGGTGAATCGGTGGCGTTGAGATTTCCGGAGTTGGAAGGGCAGTTGAATCTGCCGGAAATCGTCGAAAAGGAAGAGAATTCGGAGCCGGCTGCGAAGGAATGAAACCAGCAGCTGCTGGCGAGAAAGACGTCGCGTTGGAGACGGTTTCTCTGCGCAAAGAATACGCGTTAGCCGGCGAAGTCGTTGTAGCGCTTCGCGATGTCAGCCTTCAGGTCGAGCGCGGCGATTACGTTGCGATCATGGGGCCTTCGGGCTCGGGAAAAACGACGCTTCTCAACCTTTTGGGCGCCCTCGATCAGCCGAGCGCGGGTCACTATTTTATCGGAGGGCAAGACGTGGCGACGTTTGATGATAACGAGTTATCTGCGATCCGGGCTGAGCACATCGGGTTCATATTTCAGGCGTACAACCTTATTCCTCAGCTTACGGTGATCGAGAACGTCGAGTCGCCGCTCGGGTATCAGGGCGGGCCTACTTCGGAAGAGCGTTTGCGGTGCCGTGAGTTGGTTAAGCAGGTTGGTTTGGGCGAGCGTTTTGACCACCGTCCCAACGAGTTGTCCGGCGGTCAGCAGCAACGAGCGGCGATCGCGCGGAGTCTCGCCAATCGTCCGGATTTTATTCTCGCAGACGAGCCGACTGGGAATCTGGATTCTAAAACGACGGAGGAGATTCTCGCATTGTTTGACGATTTGAATGCAGCCGGGACGACCATTGTGATGGTCACGCATGAAGACCCGGTGGCTAACCGTTCTCGTCGGATTGTTCGGCTGCTCGATGGCGCTGTCGAGAGCGATTCAAGACATCGCGAGGTCCCGGAACGGTCGGAGACACCGGCGAAATCGGAAAGGCCGCGCCGTCGGCGATCGTTGTTCGGGCTACGCGATTTTCGCGTCGGAGTGAAGAGTTTGTTGGTGCATCCGATGCGTTCGCTGCTCACGGTGCTGGGAATCCTCGTCGGTGTCGCCAGCGTGATCTGGCTTCTCGCGATAGGGGAGGGGATTTCCCACAAATCGCAGATCCAGATTCAGGAACTCGGAGCGAACAACATCATCCTGACGTCTTCCTCGCCACAGGCCGAAGAGCTGCGAGGAAAGCGAGTCATCGGTTATGGGCTAACCGAGGAGGATACCCGAATGTTGCGGGATTCGATTCCCTCAGTCGAGATGGTTATCCAATTCGCTCGGCGGACCGGAATTGATCTGCGTTACCGCGACAAACGCGCTCGAACTGAGATCAACGGCTGCGCGCCGGATTATCAGGAACTCTACGGATTGAAGATCGCACGCGGGCGTTTTTTAACCAAGGCAGACGCGAAGACGAAGGCGAAAGTCTGCGTTCTATCTCAGGAACTCGTCGACGAAATTTTCCTACACGAAGATCCAGTCGGCCGCTCGGTCAAGATTCATCGAGACTACTACCGGGTTGTCGGCGTGATCAAATCGAGAAACGAAATCGAGTCGGTTCGCGGCACTGCGCGCGGTCAGGATTTCACCGACAATTCCTACATTCCGTTAGAAACTTTCTGGAGCGTCTACGGCGACAATAACACTCGCGGCAACAACGGCGCTCGCGGTGTTTCCCAGATTACGCTGCGTTTGCGGGACAAAAACGAGGCGCTCGCGACGAGCGTTGCCGTTACCGAAGCGCTGAGCCGCACCCATCTTTTTCACGATTTTGTCGTCGGCGTGCCAATGGAACTCCTTGCGCAAGCGCGCAACACGCGGCTCATGTTCATGGGCATGATGGGCTTGATCGCGGCGATTTCGTTAGTCGTTGGCGGGATCGGCATCATGAATATCATGCTAGCGACGGTAACCGAACGAACTCGCGAAATTGGAATTCGCCGAGCTCTTGGCGCCCGTCGTCGAGACATTAATCGGCAGTTTTTGATCGAGACCGTGCTCCTTTCGATCTGCGGCGGGATAACCGGAATTCTTGCTGGCCTAACCTGTGGAAAAGTGGTCGCGGGACTGCTTTGGATGGTTGAGAAGCTGCTACCCGGAATGGTCGAATCGATGCCCGAAACCGTGCGCGACATTGAGCCGATCGTTTTGCCCTGGTCGCTTCCGCTGGCTTTTGTGATCTCCGTCGTCATCGGCGTGATCTTCGGAATCTACCCGGCAAGGAAAGCCGCGGCGATGAATCCGATCGACGCGCTGCGACACGTTTCGTGATTTGCCGTTGCGTCTCGCTCGTTTTTCTGGAAACTGTTCGTGTGAACATTTCCGAGGCGGACTCTCTTCAAAAAGTCGTGCAGTTGCGCGAGCTGCTGCGTGAGCAGTTTCCGCAAGCCCATCGGCCCGCGCCTGCCGCCTTGCATCCAAAAGTTGAAGCAGAAGACCTCGGAAATCCTACCTTTGAACCTGACACGACTCAGCAGCTGCTCAGCGGGATCCCGACGCTCGACGGCATCGGCATTCCGCGAAATGCGATCACCGAAATCGTCTCCGAGCGCTCCCACAGCGGGCTTGGGCTCGTTCTTAACGCGCTGATCCGTCAGGCTGCCGCGCGTGATGAGCTTTTCGCGTTAGTCGACGGACTCGGGAGTTTCGATCCGCTGTATCTGGAGCCGGAAATTCGGCCTCGTCTGCTTTGGGCTCGCAGCGAATCCGCTGAGCAAGCGATCAAAGCCGCGGACCTGCTTTTGCGCGACGGCAACATCCCGACGGTTGCGCTCGATCTTCAACTTAACGATCGCCGCGAGGTCCGCGCCTTGTCGAGCAGCTGCTGGTACCGGCTGCGCAACCTCGTCGAAGAGGCCGGCATAACCTTCGTGCTGTTTACGTCTTGTGAAACCGCTCCAAGTGCGCATCTGCGGCTCGTGCTTGACTGGCGTTTTCGGCTGAACGCGATGGACGAATTGCGAGGTGAACTCGAGCGGCAGATTCGGGCGCGGGTCGCGCGGTCGCGAGTTTCAACGGCGCCGGAAACGCGACTTTCGGCTTAGCTTACTTTTTCAAAAATCGCACGCAAACACTAACCGGAACGGCGATTTTGTGGCCGGTCGGGTCCAGTTCGCCAGTGTCCTGGTTGATCTTGAAAACCACGACGTCGTTCGAACTGTGGTTCGCGGCGATCAAGAATTTCCCGCTCGGGTCGATCCCGAAATTGCGTGGAGTTTTCCCCTGAGTCGACTCGCGTTCGATCGGCGTGAGCTTGCCGGTGTCTTGATTGATTTTGAACGCAGCGATCGAATTCGCGCCGCGATTCGAAACGTAAACCCACTTTCCACTCGAATGAACGAGGCACTCCGCCGTGCTGTTTCCCTTCTGAGGGGTGCCTTCGTCGACCGTCGATTTCGTGTCGATCACCGCCAAGGCACCGGTTTTCGAGTCGTAGCTCAGGGCGGCGATCTGGAGCGTCATTTCCAGATTCGTGAAGGCAAACTTGCCGTTGGGATGAAACGAAAAATGACGTGGGCCCGTCGCGCCGGGCAGCTTCACGAACGGTGGATCGTTCGCCTCAACTTTGCCGTTAGCGGCGTCCAGATTGTAGATCAAAACCTGGTCGAGACCGAGGTCCGCAACGAAAGCGCGCTTACCGCTCGGGTCGGGATTAATCGAGTGGGCGTGCGGCGCGGTCTGTCGCTTCGGATGGACGCTGGAGCCCGCGTGCTGCACGAACGAGCCGACTTCACCGAGTTTACCATCGGCCTCGATCGGATAAACCGAAATGCTTCCGCCGCTGTAATTCGCGACCATCACGCACTTGCCGGACGGGTCCAGAGAAACGTGGCAGGGCGCACCGCCGCCGGAATTTCGCTGATTTAAAAGCGTCAGGCCGCCGTCCGCGCCGATCGCATATGCGCTGACTCCGCCGCCCGGCTTAGCTTCGAATTCTGCGACCTCCGAAACCGCGTAGAGAAATTTTCCATTCGGGTGAATCGCCAGAAACGAAGGACTCGCGATTTCAGCGACCAGAACTGCTTCGGAAAGCGCGCCGGTGTCCTCATTCAGGGAAGATCGGTAGATTCCTTTGCTCTCGCCTCGGGTGTAGGTTCCGAAGTAGACCAGGGTTTCGGCGACAGCAGCTGCTGGAAGGATCAAGGCGATCGCAAGGGTCGCGGCTTTCAAAATCGAGGTGCGTTTCTTCATTGTGGCGACGCTAGCGAGGTCCCAGAGCTTTCGCAACTCTCGAAACTTGACGGAGCGGATTGCGCCGAGACGGTCTGGGATGACTCGAGCGATTTCAGTGCTTTTTTTGGCCTTCCTAGTGGGCTCGGCAACCGCTGCTGACCCTCTCAAACCTAACATTATTCTCATGATGGCTGACGATATGGGGATGGGCGACACGAGCGCGTATCAGGACTTCACCGGCAACGCGGACGACGTCCAGATTTCCACGCCGAACATGGAGAAACTGGCGCGAATGGGGGTTCGCTTCACGGACGCTCACACGCCTGCTTCGCGATGCTCGCCAACGCGTTACGCGCTGCTCACAGGCCGCTACGCTTGGCGAAACCGGCTCAAACATTGGGTCCTTTTCGGCTCTCAAGGCGACCCGATGATCGAGGCGGACCGGCCGACGATTGCTTCGATGCTTCGCGATGTCGGCTACGGAACCGCGATGGTCGGAAAGTGGCATGTCGGGCTGCGCTACACGCGTTCGGACGGGTCAGCAGCTGCTGGCTGGGAGGATGCGGACCTGACGAAGCCACTCCACACTTCGCCGATCGATAACGGGTTCGACTACGCTCGGTTCACGTCCAGATCGCACGGAACTTCCGGGCCTGACCCGAATCATAAGAATAAAACGAAGCGAAACACCGCAAACCAGAATGTTGGGCCGGGCCACATTCACGGAAAGGACATCGTCGGAGCGACTGGCGATGGAAAGCGGCTCGTTAGCGCTGAACATCCGGATGCCTACGTGCTGACGAAGTTGGGAAGCCGACATTCCAATCACGCCTTCGAATTTCTCGAGTCTCACCTCGCAGGGGAGTCGACAAAGCAGCGTCCCTTCTTTCTTTTCTACCCTTCAAACTCGAACCACGGCCCCTACACCCCGGACGAGGCGATTTCTGGCACGCCAGTCGCGGGCGCATCGCGGACCAAGTCAGGTAAGCCGATGGATGCTCGGCATGACTACATTTATGAGAACGACGTCGCGTTGGGACGCTTGATGGACTGGTTGGAGGCGACCGCAGATCCGCGAAATCCCGGCAAGAATTTGGTAGAGACGACGTTGGTTATTTTTACGAGCGACAACGGTGCGGAGATCACTTCGAAGGTCGCAACCGGGCCGTTTCGAAGTCACAAAGGCTCGTGTTACGAAGGCGGTCACCGAGTCGCGTTCATCGCTGCGTGGGGCAGGGGAGGAATCGGCGATGGAGACGCTTTGACGCCAGGTTTGACGAACGAATCTGTAATCGGATTACAGGATCTTTACGCGACTTTCGCTGAATTGGCCGGTCAGCAGCTGCCGGATCCGCGGGCTGGCGAGAAGGGGGGCGAGGATAGCGTCAGCGTTCTAACTGCGCTTCGAGGTGAGCACGTTGGGGAGCGAATGCCGATCTTTTTTAACGATCATGTTGAGCGTAAAATCGACCCGGCCGTTGCCGCGATGCGTTTCGATGACGGGCAGGGGAAGTGGAAGATATTTTTTGATGCCGAGTTGATTCGGGACGGCGTAGCTAAGCCGTTTGAGTTGTACGAACTCGGCGCTGACCCGAAGGAATCGACGAATTTGATTGATCGTCCGGAGCTCAAGCCGGTCGTCGATCGGCTAACAGCGCTCGCGTTGAATCATCGGAACGCGGGCGGGCATCGGCTGGCTGAGCTCGGCTCGGGCGCGCGTGATGTTTTTGAATTTCGCAACGGAGTCGAATTCAAAGGCAAGGTCGGGCGAGGCGGCTTGAAACTCGATTTGACCGCTAACCGAGGCGGGTTCACCGCGAGCGCGAACGGCTTGGGCCTGACCGGAGGCGAATTTGATCAAGTTGATGCGGGCGAGGCGCTTGAAATCCGCTTCAACCGAGATGTTGTGATCGAGTCCGCTGCGATTGTGGCCGGAAACGGCGTGTGTGGCGGATTTTACAAGGTAGGCGACGGTGCGCCGCTTGCGATCTACTGCGTGGACGCGGATATCGACGCAAAAGATCAGCAGGGAATTCTGAGCGATATCGGCGTTCTTAAAGCCGGTGAGACGTTTCGGCTCGACTCAAGTTCGCACTTTGGCTCAGAACCCGCCGGCCGCTGGAGACTCGCGACGTTGACCGTGCGCGATCTCGAGCGGTAACTGGCAGGCTGGACTGGCAATTTCAGTGAACGTGGCCGTGATCGATCTCGACCTGCTCGGCGTCGCGAACTTCGGCGACCTCGATCACGAAATTCAACGTCATTCCAGCTAATTCGTGATTGGCGTCAAGGGTGATTTCTTCATCGGACACCTCAAGCACGGTAAGAATCGAAACACCTTCCGGAGTCTCCGCCTGGAGTTTGGTTCCGATCTCAAGGTCTTCGACTTCGACCTGGGCACGCGGGACTTTGCCGATTTTTGTGTCGTCCCGAACGCCGTAGCCTTCTTCCGGAGGAACCACGACATCAAATTTGTCCCCGACTGCTTTGCCGGTCATTTCCTTTTCCAGTCCCGGCACAATGTTGCCGTGACCTTGAAGATATTTGAGAGGATCGCGGCCTTCGCTGGAGTCGATCACTTCTCCGGCATCGTTGGTGAGTTTGTAGTGGATTGAAACCACTTGGTCATTCTTAATCATGAATTTGACGATTTCGTCTTTCGAGAACGTAAAACGACCGGCGGGTTTGAAGACCGCGCCGGCCGTTTAAAAATTTAGTGCTGTAAAAGGGGCTTAGATGCCGCGATGACGTCCGCCGCCACCACCGCCACCACCGCCACCGCGGTCGCCACGGTCATAGTCGCGTCTTCCGCCACCACCACCACCACCGCCGCCGCCGCCGCCACGGTAACCGCCGCGGTCTCCACCGCCGCCACCTCCACGGTAGCCGCCGCGATCTCCACCACCGCCGCCACCGCCGCCACCGCCGCCACCGCCGCCGCCACCTCGTGGTCGCTCACGGCGTTCTTCAGCCTCGTTTACACGAAGCTGTCTCCCTCCGAAGTCGGCCCCATCGAGGGTTCTAATCGCTTCTTCTCCAATTTCTCGGCTCGAAAGCGTAACGAACGCGAATCCGCGCGGTCTGTCGGTTTCCCTGTCGATAGGGAAGAAAAGGTCCTCAATGGGTTCGAACTTCGCGAGAAATTCGCGTAATTCGCTCTCAGAGGTACCAAACGGAATGTTTCCAATATATAACTTCATGCAATCAATTCTCCTGTTCTAAAATGCCGCTCTCGCCGGGTTCAAAAACGTTTTACCAAGACCGCCAAAATGAGGAGACCGTAGCTTCACGATAAATTGGCGCGAGCAGACCCGAAGACGCTCGATTGAAAATCATGCTTGGCAAACAGTTTTCGGGACTTTCCTAACTGCTCGCTTTCGCGTCACGCATTACCGATTTCTTCCAGCAGGATCTGGTTCATGCGAATTCCCGCCTCGAAATTGGCGACTGGGAAATTCTCATTTGGCGAATGGGCCTTGCAGTCTGGAAGGGCAAGTCCTAACAGAAGTGTATCGACTCCCAGCACGTCCTTGAAGCCCTGGACAATCGGGATGCTGCCGCCTTCACGAATCAACATTGGCTCAGCGTTGAATGCTTTTCGAAGCGCGGATTGAGCAGCTGCTCCGAATCCGGCGGTTGGATCCATGAGATAAGCCGGTCCGTGATGGCCTTTTGTGATTTTCAATTTCACGCCGGACGGGCAGCGATCTCGAAGGTGTTTTGACGCGAGTTTCATGATCTCGATCGGATCCTGATTCGGGACGAGCCGGAAACTCAGCTTCACGTGAGCCTTGCTCGCGATTACCGTCTTCGAACCCGGTCCCTGATAGCCGGACCCGATGCCGTTGACCTCGGCTGTCGGTCGGGCCCAGCGCCTTTCATAGGATCCGTAGCCATCCTCGCCGAACACGTCGGGAACGCCGCACTGCTCGTAAAGCTCAGTATCGCCGTCAGGCAAGGCCGCCCACTTTTCGCGTTCCCAATCGCGGAGATGGCCGACGTTGTCATAGAACCCCTTAATCGCGACGCGGTGGCTCGATTCTTCGTGAAGGCTCGCAACCAAACGGGCTGCGACAGTCGCCGGATTCGCGACGCCGCCTCCGTAAATTCCAGAGTGGAGATCCACGTCAGGGCCGATCACGTCGAACTCCATGCAGGCGATTCCGCGCAGTCCGTAAGTCATCGTGGGGACGCCCGGAGCGACCATTCCGGTGTCTGAAACAGCAACGACATCGCACTTGAGAAGGCTCCGTTTTTCCTTGAGAAAGGGCTCGAGATTCGGGCTGCCGATTTCTTCTTCGCCTTCAATCAGGAAGGTGATGTTGACTGGAAGTTCGCCGTTTTTTGCCAGCAGCTGCTCGACTCCGAGGATGTGAGCGAGGTTCTGCCCCTTGTTGTCGGTCGAGCCGCGGGCGAAAATCACGCCATCGCGCACTTCTGGCTCGAATGGCGGTGACTCCCAGAGCTCAAGTGGGTCAACTGGCTGGACATCGTAGTGGCCGTAGATCAGAACCGTCGGCAGTCCCTTTTTGAACTTGGTCTTGGCGACAATAACCGGGTGGCCCTTGGTTTCATGAAGTGTCGTTTTGAGGCCGATTTTCTGAAACTTGTCGACCAACCAATCTGCGCAGGCTCGCGTGTCCGCGTTGTGCTGCTTGTCGGTGGAGATACTGGGGAATCTGAGATAATCAAAAAGCTGTGCAAGTCGTTGCTGGGCGGTCATGCGCGCAACTTGGCACGGAATCGAAAGAGCGCCACCAGTGGTCGTTCGATATCCAGATTCAACGTGGAACGATCTTCGTTTCCCGCTCAAAGATCTTCAAAGCGGCGTCGGTCGCGTCGACAAACGCTTTGTACTTTTCGGCATCAAACTGGCCGGATTCCCGCGAAAAATTCCAGATGACCGCGTTGTCTTCGAGCTTGCTACTCCATTGAGCGAACTCACTCGACTCAGCCTGATCCAACGAATCGGATTTTGCGAATTTCCATTTTTGACCGTCCGTAAATTCAAACCTGACTTCATAAGTAGTCGGTCGTTCCAATTCAAACGGCGAACGGCGATCTTCTATGTAGTCGGCTTTAAGATAATACAGTTCCCAGGGGGCAGGCAGCTCAACTTCCCGTGAGCGATCGTCGCCTTTTTCTGCTCCTCCTGCAATTGTGTATTCGAGGAGAATCCGCAGCGGTTTGTTGAGGTCTTCAAAGTCTGTGAACTTCACCGACTTCAGTCGAAGGCCGGGCAAGACTTGGAAAGTGCTTTGTAGCCGGCTTCGATGCTCCTCGGGATCACGAACAGCAAAATAGTCCCGCAGATTTGCCGCGCGGTAGCCCGAGAAAACTGCTTCTTCTTCAACAACCAAGTCTAACCCGGATACGCCAATTTTTCGTATAATTTCGAGACGATTGCTATCTACAGGGTATTCGCTAATCGTTTCAAGACGTGGGTTTCCGGGCTGAAGAACCAGAACGCGCTTGCTGGCCAATCCATAGGGAGGGAGAGACGAGGTTGCGAGATAATCATCCGTGCAATCGATAAATTGACCTCCGCGAAATCCGGGAACGAAAAGAATCATGTGGTTGAACTGATTCAAATCCGGCAGACCTTCGCGAACGTCCCCGTCTGTATTCGCTAACGTAAGATAGGACTCGATACCTTTAGATTTCAGGAGATGATAAAGAAGCAAGGAGTGGTCTTTGCAATCTCCATAGCGATTTCGCAGGGTGCGCCCGGCAGGGGGCGGGATCCGTCCGCGTGGTCCGAATTCTATCGCATTGTAGGTTAGCTCTTTTCGCACGAAAGTCGCGAGACGGACGACAGCCTCATCAATATTTTCTGCGTCGCCAGCAACCCGCTTTGCTGCCGTCGTGACCTCTGTCGGCGTGTCGCTCAAAAGCGGCTCAAGATCCTTTGCGTACTCTTCGCCGATCACTTTCCAGCTTTTGTCAGCGCTGGAAATCCACAATGAAGGCAAGTAGCGATCATACGATGGCTGGAGCGGCTCCGAGGTCAGTTTTTGCGGAAAATGAAGGCTCCAGGCGAGCATCTGATCGCTCTCCAGCGTGTCTAGTTCACCCTCCGTCTCCCATTTTATTTTGTCGACTTCGCCCGTGACTGCAATGGTCTCGTAGCGGCAAGGATAGTTGTCGTAGAAAACGTGATCTACGAGCTGAAAGGAATCGATGTTTGCGAGTGTTTCACGCGTTACAGCGAGTTCGAGAGTTACCCCTTTGGTCAATCCGGGAACCGGCGCGTTCAGGGTTTGGTTGTCGGTAGCCATTGATTGGCCCGCCTCATCCATGACGTAAAAATCATTTACGTCTCCTTTTGTAATGATATCGCCTTTCTCGTCGCGAATAATCATTGTATTGATGAACAACCGTTCAGAAAATGGATCAAATTGATAACGAAGCATCTTGTAGGCAGAAATTCCTCTCTCTCCGGTGATTCGCACCGTTAAATACATTGTTTCGCGTTGACGATGGCCCTTGCGAAAATGGATCACGCGAATTCGGCGTAAAACCTGAGCTCCGTAGCTTTCATCTTCCAGGTCTCCAGCCTTTTCTTCCAGCAGCTGCTGGAGTTCATCGGGGATTTCGACCGCTTCGATTTCGTTTTTGACGAGAGAGTTGTCTCCTTCTCCAAGAGCCGCTGAAGCACGCGCCAAAGCATGCTTGAGATATTCGTTTTCCGAATTCAATTCGATAGATACTTCGTATGCAGATTGCGCATCGCGATAACGTTCCGTCGACATGTAAGCCTGACCGCGCAGCCAAGCCACATCCCAGGTTTCCTTTTCATTTTCGATGATTTGCTGGCAGACTTCGAGACACTTTTCGGGCTCTTCAAGTTGGAGGTGGTATTCCGCTAGATCGTAGGCGACGCCTCCATCGAAAGGCTCCCGTTCCAGTCTCTTTTGCAGTGCCTCGATCGCTTCCGCCGTTCGGCCGAGGTCATCCAGGATATCGGCCCGCCAGATCAACGTCATGTCTGACCGATTCCTCTTTTCGAATACATCTATCGCAGCCAACGCATCCTCTTCTCGATTTCGTTCGCCTAAAAGTTGGATATATTCATAGAATCGATTTTCATCGCCGTGGCCAAGTTTGAAGGCTTCTTCATAACGATCGAGTGCTTTATCGATTTTGCCAGATTGATCAAGGTTCCACGCGATCTCGGCTGCGATTTCAGCGTTTTTTCCTTGGTCCGTTCTATACTTTTCTAAAGCCTCGATCGCCGTTTGGTATTTCTGCAACTCCTCCCAGGAGTAAGCGATATTCAACGCGTAGGTGGCGTTTTCAGGCGCAAAATTTAGAGCGGATTGAAACAGAGCTGCCGCTTCTTCATATTGATCATCTCCAAAACGTTTCAGGCCGAGCCGATTAAAGATTTTGCTTCGAATAATACGCTGATTCTTGTTAAGAGCGAACTTGCTGTCGGAATCCAGTGCGGGACCGGGCTCGATCAAATCCAAGACCGGGGTTAATTCGGTCAATCGATCTGCCCCAGCTTCAGATGCCCAAAGGATCAGGCACCAGCCCCTTCCTTCGTGCTCAAAAACTCGGATCACATCCAGATGCTCCTCGCTGTCCGCAAGATGCGTCATCCGCATCTCCAAACCAGCCACGCCGTTTGAATCAAATGGCTTAATTTCGTCGAGTTCATCCGGGTAGTCTGTCTCTCCCCACATCACCCAGAGTGTCGCAGCTGCCAGGTCTTCCACGCTGACTTCGTGATCCTGTAAATCGAATGAAAGCAGCCCGAAGCTGCCCATTGCGCCGAATTGAGCGCCAAAGTCGGCGTCGGCGAAATCATCTGCGATTGAGTCCCAAGTCAACCAGCCGGATCCTTGCAAATTCGCGGTCATCCCAAGATGCTGAATCACCACCGGTTCGGTTATTGCCTTTCCTGAGCTGTAACAAACCGCCTCTGGATCGATCAGCTCGAATCGGCGCGCCATTTCATTCATTACGCGATCGGTCTCTTCCCAACTTTTTTCTGAGACGCCGATCATCTGATACGCATACCCGTTGTGCATCGCGGCGTAGGTTCTGTGGTAAGCGGTGACGCCTTCATCGGAACCTTCGCATCGGCAGTTCACAAAAGTGATTCCGTCGATCTCAATCGGCGCGTCTTCGCCAAGTTTGCCCTTCTCATAGGCAGCTTTCATGTTCTCCATTGCGATATGGCGAATTCCAGCGTTAGTCATCCCGATTTCCACTCCCATTCGTTCGGCGACCACGATGAAGACGGTTTCCTCCTGATACCGGCTCAGGACGACACTGGCCGTTGGGTCGACGAGCTTAGGATCGAGGGACATCCACGGGCGTTCTGGTACGACAAACGTAAAATTTTCGTCTTCGAAACGCGTCGGTTCGCCAGCCACTGGCGGAATGAATTCTGATTCCGACCTTTCTGATTGGTCTCTCGGATTCTTGGACTCGCTCGCTAACTTTTCGGCCTCTTCTTGTTTTGCGGACACGTAATAAAATAGTCCGCACAGAGCCAATCCGTTCAGGATCAGCGACCACACTCCAGCATGCGGCCCTCCTGGATAGACGTCGTTTCGCCCCCGATAGATTGCTAGGCTTACGATCGCCGCAAGGAGGCCCAGCGCCCAAATGATTGCCGAAATAAACGGCTGAAAATCCTGGATCAACTCAGGTGGGTTGAGGATCGAAACCAGCGCGCCTCCTAGAAACGTCGTACAAAAAAGGATCATCGCCACTGGGCCGAGCGACTGCGACTTTCCCTTCCAAAGTACAATCAGACTCCAGATCAATCCGACGATAGCGCCGATCCCCACTGCAAACGCGATCGCCTGGTGAATCTGGACGGTCGGGTCCTTCCAATCGTGGTCGGCGAAAGCGGCCAATATTGGAGTTAAGGAGCTGGGGATCATTTCAAGGAGCCTGTTTTCGGGTGAGCCATTCAAGCCCGAAAAATGCTGCGTGACTACTGAATACTGGTGGGCCGACTCGCGTCTGAAATTTCGCTGAAGCAAAAGCAGCAATCATTGATCCCCGGAACCCAGGCGGGGGTGGCACCCAGCCCGATGTTGGGGCCTTTCAGGCAGCCATCCCCGCTCTGTGTTTCGCAGCTCATCAAAGGTGTGCTACGGGTTGCGCGATGAACGAAGACACTATCGCAGCGATCGCAACTCCACCCGGACAGGGGGCGATTTCCGTTTTGCGCGTGTCAGGACCTGACGCCCGCTGCATCGCCGAGCGAATTTTCCGAGGCCCCTCGCTAAAACCTCGAGTTCAGACTTTCGGCTCAATCGTCGACAGCGACGGAAATGAGGTTGATGAGGTCCTACTGACACTGTTTCACGGCCCGAAGAGTTATACCGGCGAAGACACCTTCGAAGTCAGCTGCCACGGCGGGATTCTTGTGACCCGAACGATTCTTGAGCTGCTGATCCGAGCCGGTGCACGTCACGCCGAAGCTGGCGAGTTTACTCAGCGCGCATTTCTAAACGGCAAGATGGACCTGACTCAGGCGGAAGCCGTGATGGACGTGATTTCAGCGCAGACGACTCTGGCGCTTCGAGCGGCTAACGAACAACTCGGCGGCAGGCTCGGCGCGCAGGTCGAACAACTCCGTCAGGCGGTGATCGGGATCGTCGCGCATGTCGAAGCCTACATCGATTTTCCGGACGAGGATATCGACCCCGATGTCGGCCAGCAGCTGCTGGAGCGGATCGCGAAAATCGAAGCCGAAATCCAGCGTCTCACGGCGACGGCCGATCAGGGGCGAATTTTACGCGAAGGGGTCCGAACGGTGATCGCGGGTGCTCCGAATGTTGGGAAATCCAGCCTCTTGAATGTTCTTTCAGGTTTTGAGCGCGCGATTGTCAGCAAAACGGCGGGCACGACGCGCGACACGATCGAAGAAGTCATCAACCTCGGCGGCCTGCCCTTGAAGCTCGTCGACACAGCTGGCATTCGAGCGTCCGAGGACGAAATCGAGCGCGAAGGCGTTTCCCGGACCGAGAAGCAGATCGAAAACGCCGAACTCGTACTCGAAGTTTTCGACGTCAGCCGCCCGAAATCGGAGAACTCGGCTCCGTTGAAAATTCCGGCTGGCGCGCGCCGAGTCGCGGTTCTCAACAAGCTGGATCTCGGCCGAAATTCGGATTGGATCGAGGAAGACGGCGTTGCGATCTCCTGCGCGGAGCCGGCCGGAATCGACGCTCTGATCGAGCGAGTTTTGAGCGTTCTCCAAGGTGACGGTCCAGCCTGGGGCGATCACTCGGTCGCGGTCAACGCGCGGCACCGGTCGTGCCTCAGCCAAGCAGGCGAGTTCCTCTCAGCAGCTGCTGAAAAACTGCGGCTCAGCGAATCGCCTGAATTCGCGGCGATCGAACTGCGCTCGGCACTCGATCGCATTGGCGATGTCGTTGGGAAGACCGATGTCGAGGAAATCCTCGGCGAAATCTTCGGTCAATTCTGCATTGGAAAATAGTTAGCAGGCTCGCTCAAAGCTCGATCGTCTCACCAATTTTCGCCAGTGTCAGCTCGACGTTTCGATCAGCGAACTGCTGTTTCGCCAGCGCCTGATCAATTTTGATCGGAGGAAAAGTATCGAAATGAATCCCGAGCACTTTTGACGCCCCAACGAACTCGGCCGCCTTCGCTGCGTCTCGCGCGCCCATCGTAAAATTGTCGCCGATGCAAAGCGCTGCCCAATCCAACTTTGTCGATTCGCCGATCAATTTCATGTCGAGCGTGAGCGCCGTGTCTCCGGAAAAGTAGAAATTCCCGGCCAGAGATTCGACCACGAAGCCGCCAGGATTCCCGCCGTAGCTGCCGTCCGGCATCACGCTGCTGTGAACGGCGTTGACGAAAGTAACTCGGCCAAAATCAAAATCAAAACCGCCGCCGTGATTCATGGGATGGCTGTTTTCGATGCCAAGCTGACCGAACCAGGACACGATTTCAAAATTCGAAATCAGCTTAGCTTTCGTCCGCTTCAAAATCGGCTCGGCATCGGCCAAATGGTCCTCATGGCCATGACTGACGAGGACGTAGTCGGCCTGAATCGCACTCACATCAATATCGCGGGCCAGTTCGTTCGGGCTGATGAACGGGTCGAACAGAAGCCGCTTTCCAGCGACCTCGACCAAGATGCAGGAGTGCCCAAAATAGGTTGTTTTCACAAGATTATCAGAAGCGCGGTTGCCGGAGCGCACAACTCAATCCGGCCAGGGAATGTCTTTGTCCGCTTTCGCCTCGGCGATCAATTTGTCCGTAGCTGCGTCGTCGCCTTTCAGTTTAAGATAGTGGAATCGAGTTGAGATCGCTGCCGGGCTCATCAGAGCCGCGTTGAGCTCGCGCATCGGCTTCCTTTCCGGAAATTTCCGCTTCAGAATTTCGTCGGCGCTCTCGATCTCTGGATGGTTTGTACGGATATCGGTCATTTTGATCGGGTGAGATCCTGACGCAGCGCTCCTTGGCGAGGCAAGCGCAATCGATCCGGCTACCCAATCACATCCCGAATTTCATCGACGCTAAGCCCCTGCATCATCGGCTCGCCGTCGTCCAAAGCGGCCTCGATCACCGCGCGCTTCTTGCGTTGCAGCGCCAGAATTCGTTCCTCGACCGCACCGCTCGTAATCAACTTGTAGCTCGTGACCGGGCGGTCCTGACCAATCCGGTGAGCACGGTCGGTAGCCTGTGCTTCAACCGCCGGATTCCACCAGGGATCGTAGTGGATTACCGTGTCCGCTGCGGTCAGGTTCAAGCCGTAGCCGCCTGCTTTCAGACTGATCAGGAAGACGGAAACGGCTGAGTCGGTTTGGAAACGCTCGACCTGCGCTGCGCGATCTGACGAGCTGCCATCGAGGTAACAAAATTCCTGGCCAGCCTTCAGCAGCTGCTCACGGAGAAGGTGAAGCATTCCGACGAATTGGCTGAAGACCAAAACCTTGTGCCCGCCTTCGAGCGCCTCTTCGAGCAATTCGCTGAACGCATCGAGCTTACCCGATTCGGTCGGGCCATTCTCGAGCTTCAGCAGCCGCGGATCGCAGCAAACCTGGCGGAGTCTGAGCAACGCGGTCAGCATCGTCATTCGAGCCTTGCCCTCGTTTTTCGTAGACAGCGCGTCGTCGATTTTCTTCCGCGATTCGCGCAGGATCGATTCGTAGAGTTCGGCCTGGCCGCCGCTGAGTTCGCAGAACCGGATCTGCTCGATTTTCGGCGGCAAATCCTTGGCGACGTCGGTTTTGAGACGGCGTAGGAAAAACGGCTCCACGCGTTGGCGAAGTCGCTTCAAAATCGGGGCCGGCTTCGCTCCACTGGCTATCGGAGCTTCGTAACGTTCCTTGAATTCCTGGCGCGTGCCGAGGTAGCCGGGCGTTAGGAATTCGAAGATCGACCAGAGCTCGCGAATCGTGTTCTCAACGGGTGTCCCCGTAAGGGCAACTCGTGCACCAGCAACGAGTTGCCTCGCAGACTTCGAATTTTGCGTGTCTGGGTTTTTGATCGCGCTCGCTTCATCCAGAATTACGCAGTTGAACTCGTAATCGACGAGTTTTTCCAAGTCGCGGGTCATCAAAGCGTAGCTTGTGATCACGATTTCGGCGTATTCGAAATCCTCGACATTGTTCCACCGATTCGGGCCGTGCAAAATGTAGACCGAGCGCTCTGGAAGGAATTTCGCGGCTTCGTTCGCCCAGTTATTGAGCAGCGAAGTCGGGCAGACGACGAGGACCTGGCCGCCTCCTGCTTTCTGCAAAAGCAACTCAGCAGCTGCCAAGCTCTGCAGCGTTTTTCCGAGGCCCATTTCGTCCGCAAGAAGGCAAGCTGTCGAGCCGCCAAGCAGCCGAGAAGTCAACCACTGAATCCCATCACTCTGGTAATCTCGAAGGATCGTTTTCAGCTCACCGAGTTGGTTGAGATCGACCGATTTTTCATCGAATTCGACCTCGCCGCCGAGCGCCGAAGCGAGGTAGCCAGCGTGATGCGGCTTAGCTCGGAAAAACTCGCCGTCCTGCTGAGGATTGACGTCGAAGAGGACTTCGCTCACCTCCTCACAAGCGCTCAGATCGACAATCGCCTCTCTACCGTTCGATAGCCGAGTCTGGTTCTGGCCTTTGGCGAGCAGCTTCTGGATTTCAGCGCGCGAAATCGAATTTCCGCGATCGCTCGTGTAGTTGATCGAGAAACTAAGCCAGTTGTTGTCGGTTCCGGCGGATTCGAATTTCGGTCGGATGACTTCGATATTTCGGAGAACGTGGCGAATCCGCTCACCGAGTTCGACTTCCCATTTCAGGCGGACGTCCGGCAATTTGCTCGCGACGAAACTCGCGATCTCCGCTTTTCCACGGAGCTGAAACTGGCCGCTGGAATCGGGCCCCTTTAAACCCGCATCGACGAGTAGAAGCGCAGCTTGATTTTCGGCAGCGATGTTTCGATTCAGATATCGGCCTTCGGATTCGATCGGAAAATCGGAATCATCGGCTTTTCCCATTCGAAACTGGATTCCCTCCGGGTAACGAACGGTCGCAACGCCGGTGAGCGCGTTAAGCGAGCCTTCAAGCGCAAGGTGAAAGCTTGGCTTAGCTCTGGCAACTTGAAGCGTTTCGCCGACGAATTCGACCGCGTCCTCCCATGTTTCTGCCGCGCGAATCAACTCGGTCGCGTCGAGCCGAGCGGCTTTTCCAGCGAGTAGGTCGGCGTAAACGGATTCCGCGCCCTTCGGCGGCTTGCGAAGCGATTGAATCAGACGGCGTTCTGGAAACCAGGCGAACCCATCCAACAACTGCTGGTCGTCCTCGCTCCAGGGAAACGGCTTCAGCGTGAATTCTCCTCCATTTCGGCTTAGCTCGACCCGAAGCCGACCCGCCGGCAAATCGGCGACGATCAATTCTTCATCCTCGACCGAAACCTGGCTCGCGCCGCGAAGGAGAACGATGAGCTGAGCAGCCAGAGCAGGTTTCAGAGTTGCCTGGGCAGGCAGTTTTTCGATTCCTACGCTGCCGAGCCAGGCCTGAATTCGGAGGTCTGCGTTGTTCGGTTCGCCATCTCGTACCTCGAAACGAATCGGGATTCTGCCCTGCGCCCAAAGCTCGAATGCGCGTTTGTCGAATCGAACCTGGACAGGATCCGAGGGAGCCGGGGCGGGGGGCGCGGCAGCAGCTGCTGGCACGGCTCGTTTTCCGGGAGCGGATCTTTTGGGAAACTGCGGCTCCGGCTCGACGTCGATCAGCGAGAGCGCGACGGCGACCGAGTGTTCGCAAATCTGGCCGGAATTCCGCGAAACTCGGCACGTGCAGAGGTTATCGATGTCGATCGGCCCGTTGATTCGAAGCCCTGCGGCCAGTCGCTTGCCGCCGGAAATGACCAGGCCTTTGATCAGCTCGCCGTTCTGCTCAGCTTCAACGACAGACCCGGCCGCGCAGATGACTCCAGCCTGCTTCACGGCTTTCCATCCGGCAATTTTGTTGAGCCATCGCTTCGTGATTTCCATTCGCGCCGTCCCTATTCGTGGGCGCGCTCCGGTTCAAGCGCGTTCTGTTCGCAAGGCGTCGGCGTAAGCGGATCCAACCAATCGCTATTCCTTTTTCGCAGTCTTCTTTTTAGCCGTCTTTTTCTTCGAAGCGGCCTTCTTCTTCGTTAAGCTCTTCTTTTTGGCTGCACCTTTCTTCGTCGCTCCCTTTTTCGCGGCGCCTTCGCGTGGCGGAAATTCGTAGCTCATGAAACGGCCCTTGCCATCAGTGCTGCGAACGAGAAATGCCTTGAACGGACGTTCGCGCTTTGAGATGAAATCATCGATCAGCGGCGTGCGGCCTGTGTCGAAAAATGTCTTGGCTTCTTCGGGCGTGATGACGCGTTTGCAGTTCTCCTTCTTCAAGCGCGCTTTGCAGCCGCCCTCGCCGGAATTCTTGCAGACGTAAGCCGTTTCTGTTTCGTGAATTGTGCTTTCGCAGAGCGGGCAATTCGTGAGAAGCGGCGCGGAGGCAGCTGCTTCGGCTTCGGCCTGACGCTCTTCGGAAACGTCCGTGATGAACTTAACTTTGAAGTCTTTGTCGAATTCGAGAGCGGCATCAAAATCCTGCCCAAACCGGCTGCGAAAGCCAGTCATTTTTTCAATTCTGCCTTTGTTCAGCAATTCGAGGAGCTCTTCTTCGCTCATCGGGCGCGCGGCGACCATTTTCCAGAGCTTGAATTTACACTCGAGATTCCCACATTTGTAAGAACCTTCGTCCTGTAAAAGCGGCGTGGATCCGCATTTCGGGCAGGTCGCCTTCAAATCCGGGTAGTCGGCTTCTTTAACTTCGCGAGCGCGGGTTTTGGTCCGATCAACGACGCTCTTTGTGAAGTCGCGGACCTCTTGCATGAAGCCAGCACGGTCAAATAGACCCTGCTCCATTTGCTTAAGCTTGTACTCCCACTGACCTGTCATTTCTGGTGATGTCAGGGTCGTGACGCCGATGTCGCCGAGAGTGTCGATCAGCCGGATTCCGCTCTGAGTCGGGATCAGGTCGCGCTCGTGCCGCGTAATATATTTGTCGGCGATCAAGCCTTCAATCGTCGCTGCGCGCGTTGCCGGAGTTCCGAGTCCGCGCTCCGCCATCGCTTCGCGGAGTTCCTCGTCTTCGACGAATTTTCCAGCGCCTTCCATCGCGGAAAGGATCGTGGCTTCCGTGAATCTGGCCGGTGGTTTGGTGACCTTTTCTTCTACCCGAACTTCCTCGGCAATTGGCTTTTCGCCGGATTGAACCGGGACGAGCGTTTTGTCAGCAGCTGCTCGGCCGTAGACTTCGAGCCAACCCTTGAATTTGAGGACTTTGCCGTCTGTTTTAAAGGCGTCCTGTTCGATTCGGGTGATCCGAGTCGTTACCTCAAATTCTGCCGGCGGATAAAACACCGCGACGAAGCGCTGCGCGACCATCGTGAAGAGTTTCGCCTCCGCCTCATCCATTTTCTTGGGGATCTGGCCGGTCGGGATGATCGCAAAGTGATCGCTGACCTTGGTGGTGTCGAAAATCCGCTTATTCGGCTTCACCCAGTCGTTAGACAGCGCCTTTCCAGCGTGCGTGTTCAGATCTGCGAGCGAGAGACCCTTACTCATTTTGCCGAGCGTCTCTTTGGTTACGCCGACGTAGTCTTCGGGCAAATATCGCGAATCCGTCCGCGGATACGTGAGGACTTTGTGTCGTTCGTAAAGCCCTTGAGCGAGCTGAAGCGTCCGGCGCGCGCTGAAACCGAAGCGATTCGACGCTTCGCGCTGGAGACTCGTCAGATCGTAAAGTTGAGGGACCGCCTGCTTCTGAGGCTTGGTCTTTTCTTCGACGATTCCGGGCTTTCCCTGACAGCGCGACTGGATCGCATCGGCCTGCTCGCGATCCCAAATTCGCTCAGCCCTCTGGTGTGGATCGTCGGCGACTTTCTTGTGACTTTCGTTGAACCAGCGGCCCGGGTAGAGACCAGCAGCTGCTGCGAAATCTCCGTGGACTTCAAAATAATCGCGGGAGTTGAACGCCTGAATTTCCTTCTCGCGAACGACCATGATCGCGAGTGTCGGAGTCTTCACGCGGCCGACCGGCGTCTTGCTGAAACCGCCGTATTTCGAGTTGTAAGCGGTCATCGCCCGCGTGC
The DNA here is from genome assembly GCA_047620505.1 of Verrucomicrobiales bacterium. Lineage (GTDB taxonomy): Bacteria > Verrucomicrobiota > Verrucomicrobiia > Verrucomicrobiales > DEV007 > JBLHKS01. The sequence continues at coordinate 22,609 of JBLHKS010000001.1, forward strand.
CGTTGATCCCTACGAGCCAATCGCTTTCGCTCCGACACATCGCCGCGTTTGCGAGCGGACGGAGGTCTTCATCGGTTCTAAGCTTGCTGAAAGCGGTGTGGATCGCGCCCTCGGTCATCGACTGCATCCACATCCGGCTCGTCGGTTTTTCGACGCCCGAAATCTGCATCACGTAGCGGAAAATCAGCTCCCCTTCGCGGCCCGCATCACAAGCGTTGATGATTTCGTCGACGTCCTTGCGCTTCATCAAGCGGATCAGAAGTTTGAGACGCTGCTTGTTGCCTTCGATCGGCTGCAGATCGAATTGATCCGGCATAATCGGGAGGTGTTCGAAGCTCCATTTCAGTTTCGTCCCGGTTTGGGAGTTCGGCATGGACAGCTCGACGAGGTGGCCGACGGCAGAGGAAATCACGTAGCCTTCGCTCTCGTAATAATCCTTTTCCTTCGTGAATTTCCCGACACCGGGCAGCTTGCCAAGCGCACGGCTGAGGTCGAGAGCCACGCTGGGTTTCTCGGCAATAATAAGTTTTTTGGGCATGGGAGGGTCAAAGTTCACGGCGTCCAGACGGGCTTCGCATCGGAGAAAAACTGCGTCGCGGCGCGGTTCCAAGCAGTCTCGCATCAGGACGCGATTCCACTCGACGATGCTCAAGGAGCCCGGAGTCGAGGGCTTCATGAACCACGTATTTCGAGACTGTCAACTTGGCAATCCCTCGCCAGGCCACCCGCCTTCGGCGAAAAAATGGATTATTTGGCAGTCGTCACCACTCGTGATCGTCATTTGCAGACCGCCGATCCAAGATCGTCACGAGATATCGAAGCAGAACCGCGGTCGTTGCTCCGGAGATAGTCGTGCAAGCGGTCACGAAGCCCGTCATGAGCAATTTCTGCTTAAAAGTCAGCTCTTCGTTCGCGAAGAGTTCGAGCGTCATCGCGCCCGCGCCTATTAATAATGCAAAGCCGCTCATGAAGCCGACCGAAATTCCAATATTTCGAATCCAACCGGTCCGAAACAGCACGAGGACGCTTACGGTTGAGAAAACCAGGACCGGCGCGCAGGCATAGGGAAGGCCGAGGAAAAAGACGTTTCGACTGAACCGTAAAAGGCCGCGAAAATAGCCCGGTTCGGTTGGTGAAAATTGGGTGACTCCGACAAAAACGGCTGTGCCGAAAACGACCAGACAAAAAGTCAGCGCAATCTTGGCGACTGCGACCATTCCGATGCCAATCAGGACGAATTCGGGACGATTGAGCTGAGATTGGACCAATTTTGGGTCGGGCACGGCTTCTGGCTACATCGTTTGGGCAGCGGAGTCAATTCCGGCGATTGAGGCGGTTGACTAAGCCTCTTGAATGGGCTGAAATCCCGCATGTTCTCCAAATCTCTCGCGATTCTCGCGTTCTTCGTCCTTTCAGCAGCTGCTGGCACGGCAGCTGATCAGCCGAACGTCGTTTTCGTCATCACGGACGACCAAGGCTGGCCTGATATCGCCGCGCACGGCAATCCGATCATCAAGACGCCGAGTCTCGACCAACTCCACGGCGAAGCGGTCCGGCTTGAGGATTATCACGTCGCGCCGACCTGCTCGCCGACTCGCGCAGGCCTGCTGACCGGTCACTGGACGAATCGGACCGGCGTCTGGCACACGATCATGGGTAGATCGATGATTCGGAAGAACGAAGTCACGCTCGCGCAGCATCTTAAGGACGGCGGCTACGTGACCGGGATGTTCGGAAAATGGCACCTCGGCGATAATTATCCGTTTCGGCCTGAAGACCGCGGATTCGACGAAGTTCTTCGGCATGGCGGCGGCGGAGTCGGCCAAACGCCGGATTATTGGGACAACGCCTATTTCGACGGATCGTATTTTCACAACTCGAAGCCCGAAGCGGTCGAAGGCTTCTGCAGCGACGTCTTTTTCGACTTCGCGAAGAAGTTCATCACAGCCAACAAGGAAGGTGAGAAGCCGTTCTTCGCCTACATCTCGACTAACGCTCCGCATGGCCCGATGCATGCTCCAGAGCGATTTTCCAAGCTCTATCCGGATCTGGATACCGGCATGGCGAACTATTATGGGATGATTTCCAACATCGACGAGAATGTTGGGAAAATGCGGGAATTTCTCCGCGAGCAGGGCCTCGAAAAGAACACGATTTTCGTTTTTACGACCGACAACGGCTCGGTCGGCACGAAGGTCTTCAACGGCGGGATGAAAGGCGGCAAAGGCAGCGAATTTGACGGTGGACATCGTGTTCCGTTCTTCATTTATTGGCCTGAAGGCGGGCTCAAAGCGAAAGTCGTTAACGAAATCTGCGGACACGTCGACGTGGTGCCGACGATGCTCGATCTTTGCGGAGTCGAGAACAAAGCGGGCGTGAAATTCGACGGCGTTTCGATCCGGCAGCTGCTGGAAGGAAAAGAGAAAGCCTGGCCGGCGCGAATGCTCGTAACCGACAGCCAGCGGGTGCGCGATCCGATCAAATGGCGCAAAAGCGCGGTGATGTCGAACGATTGGCGGCTGATCAACGGCGAGCAGCTTTTTCAGATCAAAACCGATCCGATGCAGGCCAAAAATGTCGCTGGCGAGCACCCTGAGATCGTAAAATCGATGCGGGATTTCTACGACGCGTGGTGGGCCGATCTCGAGCCGAGTTTCAAGATTCCTGCGCACATCATTTTGGGTAACTCGGCTGAAAACCCGAGCAACCTGACCTGTCACGACTGGATCACCGACGGCTCCACGCCGTGGAATCAGGGCCACGTTCGCAGCGGCGACGACAAGCCGAAAGATCAGGGATTCTGGTATGTCTGGGTTGAGGAAGCCGGCGATTACGAAATCGAGCTGCGCCGCTGGCCCGCCGAGTCCGACCGCGAGATTTCAGGCGACCTGCCCGCAGGCAAGCCCGTCCCAGGGACGAAAGCGTTCCGGACGACACCCGGGAAAGCTTTCGAGATCATCAGGGCGAGCGTTGAGATCGGCGAAGCCAAGGCCGAGGCGAAAGTCCCTGCCGGCGCGAAATCGGTAACGCTGAAAGTGACGTTGACCGAGGGCGAGCACGAATTCTGGGCGAAGTTTCATCGCGAGGGCGGCAAGGAAGTCGGCGCGTATTATGCTTATGTGAAGAAGCTTTGAGGAGAACTGACGAGATGCCAGTTCACACTTGACCATTCGGTGTCGCGGACATTGACGAACTCACAAAATTCGTTCAATCTTGTAGGAATGCCGAGCACCATTTCAGCGCCCAAAAGCTGGGTTCAGTCCGTTAGTCGCCTCTGTTTTCCCACGAAGACGGATCAGCGCCTGCAGCAGTTGATGGATCGGAACAACGAAGGCCAGCTGACTCCCGGCGAACGCACGGAACTGGAGGCGCTTGTCGAGATGAGCGAGGAACTTTCTCTGGTGCGCGCCGAAGCGTTGCGTCTGCTGGATCACGAAGCTGCATGAGCGTTCCGGCTGGAACGGAGATCTTCGTTCGGAATCGGGCTGTTGATCGGTGTCAGTACTGTCAAATGCACCAGTCGTTGCAGGGAGCGACCTTTCATATCGAGCATGTGATTCCCTTTTCGATGAGCGGTGAAAGCGAAGAATCCAATCTCGCGCTTGCCTGCCCGAGCTGCAATCTGCACAAGTCGAATCGAGTGGAGGTGATCGATCCAGAGTCGGGTGAATCAGTGAGACTGTTCCATCCTCTCACGGATTCGTGGAATGAGCACTTTGGGTTCGATCAGTTTCAAATCGTTGGGTTGACTTCAATCGGGCGCGCTACTGAAAAAGCGTTGGGATTTAATCACCCTCGTCGCGTGAAGATCCGGGAAGCCGAGGCGAGGTTTGAATTGTTTCCGCCAGTTTGAAACATCGTCGAGCGCTTCGCCCAGCAGCTGCTGACTCAGAACGCCGGCAGCTGCTATATCAAACCCAACGCGTTCTCTCGCTGCTCCAATGGAATCGAAACGGCGTTCCCTCCCTGGCGATGCGATTCAAAAACGCCGCAGATCATTTCCAGCGTCATCGCGCCTTCGTGGACTGAGCAGAGCGGGTCGCGGTCTTCGCGAATCGCGGCGACGAGATCCTGAGCGGGAACGACGTGGTTCTGGACGTTGGCGACGAAGTCCGCATCGTCAGTCGTGATCGGGATCCAGGGGCGGGGCTCGCTGGTCGGCTGAAGCGGATTGCCTGGGACGAGATGCGCGAGCGGTTTGCGGTCGCACTGAATATTGATGATGCCTTCGCTGCCGATAATTTGAAGGCCGAAGCCCGCGTTCTTCGTTCCATCGTCGGCGATCGAGTCGAAGTAAGCCGTCAGGCCGCTTTCCAACTCGTAGCGCGCATGAAGCTCGTTTCCGGCGAGTTTGCCGAGCCCTTCCGCGCCGTCGATCACATCAGCCTTCGTCACCGGTTTGCCGTCCTGCTTCAAAATCGCCGAGCAACTGCTGGCGGCACCGCCGAAATAGTGAACCAGATTCAGCGTGTGCGAGCCGAGCACCCAGAGGTCTTCGCCGCCGCCACGACGGTCGCCTTTTCCTCGACCACGGATTTCAAGCACGCGTCCGATTTTGCCGTCTTCAATCATCGCGTCGATCACGGCCAATGCCGGGTGATATCGATTTCGATGCGCGATCGCGACTTTCGCGCCGGTTTTTTTGCAAGCGGCGAGGATCGAATCCGCTTCGGCCGGGGTTCGAACGAACGGTTTTTCGATGTAAACGCCTTTCGCGCCGGACTCGATCGCCGCCAGGGTCATGTCGTGGTGCTGATCGGCGTGACGCGGGCAAACGGCGACGATATCCGGTTTTTCTTCGGCGAGCATTTTGCGGTAGTCGGCGAATCCGGCTTCGACCTTGAGTTTGGCTTTTGCTTTTTCGAGGCCAGCTGGCGTTGCGTCGGCAACGGCGACGATTTTGGTTTCAGCGACTTTGAGCCAGACGGTGTCGAGCCCGTGGCCGAAATCGCCCCGACCGGTGTGGCCGATCACGGCGACTCGGAGCTGATTTTCTTGAGCGAAAGCGGAGGCGGCGAGGGCCGCTGAGGAGGAGGCGAGAAAATGGCGGCGTTTCATGGAGAAAACTCAGGCAGACGAGCTGCGGTTTGGCAACCGTGCTTCCGAGTAAAAAAGCCGTTGCGAAGCGTGAGGGCTGACCGATAAACTTGCGGTCGTGGCGACATCGGAAACGACAGCTCCCCAAGTGGAATCGAAGGGTAAAAATGCGGTCGCGGGGCAGAGTTTCAGCGAGCGTTTCATCGAGACTTATCGGTGGATGCTGCTGTCGCGAATCCTCGAGGACAAGCTCCGCAGTTTGTACCGCGCCGGTAGAATTGTCGGCGGCGTTTATCTCGGGCGTGGGCAGGAGGCGTTCAGCGCTGCGATGGCGGTTTTTCTGAATCAAGAACGCGGTGATGCCTACGCGCCTTTGATCCGCGACATGGCGGGTCGGCTGGCGTTCGGTGAGCCGCTGCTGGATCCGATCCGGACGTATCTCGGGTCGGTCGAAGGGCCGATGCGCGGGCGTGACGGAAATATTCACCGGGGTCGGCCACGCAACGGTTTGCCAGCGATGATCAGTCACTTGGGAGCGATGGTCGCGGTCATCAACGGCATGCTGATGGCCAAGCGATTTCAGGGAAAAACGGGGTTTGTCGGCGGCGCTTGCATCGGGGATGGCGGGACTTCAACGGGCTCGTTTCACGAAGCGTTGAACCAGGCGGCGGTTGAAAAATTGCCGCTCGTGGTGGCGGTCGCCGATAATCAGTTTTCTTACTCGACTTCTAAGACTCGTCAGTTTGCGTGCGAAAATCTGGCTGATCGAGCCAAGGGCTACGGAATTCGCGGGCACAATTGCGATGGAACCGATCTCGAGAGCTGCCTGAAAACGTTTGAGGAAGCCGTCGACCGTGCCCGATCCGGAGAAGGCCCGCAGCTCGTGGTTGGCTCGCTCCTTCGGCTGTCCGGCCACGGCGAGCACGATGATGCTTGGTACGTTCCAGAAGAGATCAAGCAGTCGAAATTCGGTCGAGATTGCGTCGAAGTCGGAGCCCAGCAGCTGCTGGAGAAAAATTGGGCAAGCCAAGCGGAGATGGACGAGTGGAAAACCGAGGCGCAGCAGAAAATCGACGTCGCCGTTTCCAAGGCGGCGAAAGAGCCAAAACCGGATGGCGCGAAGGAGAGCTGGTACGCGCTGTCCAGCAAGCACCTTTGCGAAGGAATGCCTGAGGTCTAACCGAGATGCCGGAAATCACCTACATCGAGGCGATTCGTCGCGCGCAGCAAAAGGCGTTGGCTGAAGACGAGCGAGTTTTCATTTACGGTCAGGACATCGCTAATTTCGGTGGCGCGTTCAAGGCGACGAAGAATCTGGCGTCCGAGTTTCCAGAGCGCGTGCTCGACGCGCCGATCAGCGAAGATGCGATCGTCGGAATGGCGATCGGAGCCGCGATGGAGGGGATGCGGCCGGTCATCGAGATGCAGTTTGCGGATTTTTCGTCGATCGCTTTTAACCAGCTTGTAAATCAGGCTGGCACCCACTTTTACCGAACCGGGGTTCCGATTCCGTTCACAATTCGCCTCCCAAGCGGCGGCAACGAAGGCTCCGGGCCATTTCACAGCCAGAGTCTCGAATCTCTGTATGCTCACTTTCCCGGGTTGGTCGTTCTCACGCCGGCCACGGTCGAGGACGCCTACACGATGCTTCTCGATGCGATCGCGCTCGATGACCCGGTGATTTTTTGCGAGCACAAATTTCTCTACTACCACCTCAAGGCTTCCGAGCTTCCTGAGAAGGGACTTCCGATAGGCAAAGCGCGGATTGCGCGCAACGGCCGAGACGCGACGATCGTCGCCGCGAGTGCGATGGTTCACGAAGCGATCAGCGCGGCTCGCGAGCTTAGCTCTGAAGGCTACGAAGTCGAAGTTGTCGATATTCGATCCGCCAAACCGCTCGATACCGACACGATTCTCGCTTCAGTCGCGCGGACCGGTCGTCTCCTCTGCGTCGCCGAATCTTTCCCGTGGGGTGGGCTGAACGCCGAGGTGATTTCGCGCGTCGTGGCCGAAGGATTTCATCTTCTGGACGCACCTCCGCAGCGGCTTAACTCGAAAGACTCGCCGATTCCGTATCATCCAAATTTGTGGGCAGCGCATCGCCCGAGCGCGGTGTCCATCGCGAACGCGACGCGGCGGCTCTTGCGATTTTAGTGAACCTGAATCACGTTTGATGAACTATGAAGGCCGAATTTACAGCCGTGATTGAAGAAGCTGAAGAAGGAGGATTCTGGGCGGTTTGCCCAGAGGTTCCTGGTGCCAACGGACAAGGCGAGACGATTGAAGAAACCAAACTGAACCTCGCTGAAGCGATCAAATTAATCCTGCTGGATCGCTTGGAAGATGGACTGCGAGGCGCGCCCGATGGGGCCTTGCGCGAAACGGTATTTGTCGCCGCTTAGAGATTTCGGATCCCTGACATGCCTAGAATTCCCATTAAAATGCCTCAACTCGGCGAGTCGATCGCTGAGGCCACCGTCGTCTCAATCGAGATTGCCGAAGGTGATGATCTCGCGCCTGACCAGGAAGTCATCCAGGTCGAAACTGACAAGGCGACGATGGGCGTTACCGTTCAGGTTGGTGGAAAGGTCATTGAATTAACTGCGGAGATTGACCGGAGTTATCCAGTTGGCGCGACGCTCGGATTTATGGAGGTGACGGAGGACGATGCCGCCACAGCTGGATTTGGCGAAGAGCCCGAGGCCGCGCCAGCAGCTGCTGAGCCTGCGGAAGATTCCAGCGCCGAAGACGACCTCGCTGGCGTCCATTTCAAGGTCGACGAATCCCAGACAATTCGGCATGACGACGATCTGCGCGTTCGGCCGACTATTGGCCTGCCGGTTCCCGCTGGAGCGACCGGCGCGTCCTATCTTTCGCCGCGAATGAAGGCGAGAATGCATGAGCTTGGGCTTAATCAGGCTGACCTCGCTGCGGTAGCCGGGAGCGGAGCCGGAGGCCGGGTCACGATTCAGGATTTCGAGAAATTCATCAAGAGTCTGGATGACAACGTGACGACAGCGGCCTCTCCGATGCGGATTGCGGTCGCCGATGCGATGCGTCGCAGCTGCACCCGGCCGCTTGCGACTGTCGGCCGACCGGTGACGCTTGATCCTGTGCTAGTTCATCGAAGAGCCTGCAATCCTAAGCCGGGTCTGACGCTTTACGCGATCCGTGCGCTGGCTCTCGCGCTTGCCGAGGACACGGCGGTAGGCGGTCGACTCGTCGGAAATCGAATCATTCATCCAAAATCGATCGATATCGGTTTTGCGGTCGAAGTCTCCGATGGCGTGCTCGTTCCGATGATCAGAAATGTCGACGAGAAGCCGATGCCGACCCTGGTCGAAGACTACGCGAAGTTAGTCGAGCAAGCTCGTCAGCGAAAACTCCCCGCAGAATCCCAAGTTGCTGGGATCGCCACGGTTACGAACTTCGGCACCTTCGGCTTAGTCTGGGCGACGCCGATTCCGCTTCCCGAGCAGAATCTTGTCCTCGGCCTTGGAGCCGGGCGAAAACGACCAGTCTGGAGTGACGAAGTCGAGGCGTTCATCCCAGCGACTGAAGCCGAGATTGCTCTGAGTTTTGATCATCGAATTCTAGACGGCGGTGCGGCTGGCAGGCTTTTGGCGCGGGTTGCCGAGCTTTTGCAGAAGCCTGAGGCGCTTTGAGCGGTCAGCGATCCAGCCCGTAGTTGGCTTCGCCGATTTCTGTCTGGAAAAATTTGGCGAACACGTTTCGGTAGCTCTGAAACCAAGCGACAGCTTCTTCGCTCCAGCAGCTGCTGGCGAGAACCGGCGATTCTTCCGCGCCGGTGATCCCGATTTCGAGACCGACAACACCGGGCCCTTTCGCGGGCTCCAATTCGGCGATGTTCACGATCGAAATCGACTCCACGGACCACGCCAATCGTGATCGCGGATGAAACAACCCGACGACGTCAGCCTCGCTCCAGAGCAGCACGTCCGAATCTCGGCCAGCCTCAGCGAATTGAAGCGGGACGCTCAGCGGTAAATCCAGATTTGCTCCGGCTTTGCCTGATTCGATGCGGATTTCCAGCGGCGGATCGCACCGCAGAATTTCAAAGCACATTGGTCAGCTTCGCCGCGATTTCGGCAAACGCTTTGCCGGTCGCAGAGTCCGCATCGAGCGCCGCAGGCCGCCCGGCATCGCCTCCTTCGCGGATCGCCATTTCCAGCGGGATCTGACCTAACAGAGGAACTCCGAGTCGTTCGGCCTCTTTTGTTCCACCGCCCTCGCCGAAGATCGCGTACTTGTTTCCATCGTTCGGGCAGAGGAAATAACTCATATTCTCGATCAGACCGACAATCGGCACGTTGACCTTGCCGAACATCGCCGCTGCCTTCCGCGCGTCGATCAACGCGACTTCTTGCGGGGTCGTGACGATGACCACGCCGGTTACCTGAATCGTCTGCGCCAGAGTCAGCGGTACGTCGCCGGTTCCGGGCGGCATGTCGAGGACGAGGTAGTCGAGGTCGTCCCACATCACGTCGAAAAGGAACGTCCGGACCTGCTTGTGAATCATCGGGCCGCGCCAGATTATCGGGGTCGCGTCGTCCACGAGCATCCCAGTTGAGATCAGCTGAATTCCGTGCCGATTGTGCGGTAGGCACTTGCCTTCGGCGGTGAACTGCGGCTCGTCTTTGGCGTCGAACATCAGCGAAATGCTTGGGCCGTGAATATCGCAATCGCAGAGTCCGACCTGGTTGCCAGCTTTCGAAAGCGCGATCGCCAGGTTCGCTGCGACGGTCGATTTTCCAACTCCGCCCTTACCGCTGGCGACGCAGATGACCTTCTTGACGCCAGGAATCGTTGCGGCTTCAAATTGAGTCGCCTGCTGTTGCTGCTTAGGTTGTTCGACAGGCTCTTTGATATCGAAATCAAGCTGAACGTCTTTGACGCCCTCGACTTGCATCAGCGCGCCGCGCGCATCGAGATTGATCGCTTGAGGAATCTTAGGATCGCGCGTCTCAAATGAGAGTTGAACCGTTACCTTGGATCCTTCGATCTTGATCTCTCGAACGAGTCCAAATGACACGATATCGCGGGAGAATCCCGGATACTTTACGGTTTCGAGAGCTTGTCGGATTGTTGTTTCGTCAGGCATTTAATTGGTTCAAAAAGTTTTCCGCATGTGGCTCGGGAGAATCTCCAATGCCTCACGGTATTTCGCGGCGGTTCGGCGGGCGATCTTGATACCGCGTTCGGCCAGCTCCGCAACGATTTGTTGGTCGCTTAGCGGTTTGTGGTGATCTTCTTCGGCGACAATTTCGGCAATTGTGTCCTTCACGCTCGTGTTCGCTACCGATTCGCCTGACTCCGTCTGGTAACCGGTCGTGAAGAAAAATTTGATCTCGAAAACTCCCTGCGGAGTCGAGATGTACTTTCCGGAAACTGCGCGGCTGACCGTGGTTTCGTGCACGCCGACTACCTCGGCGACCTGAGCCATGTTCATCGGATGAAGATGGGCGCGGCCTTGCTCCAGAAAGTCACGTTGGCGTTTGATGATCTCTTCGACGATGCGGCGAATCGTGTCCTGGCGCTGCTGAATGCTCGAAATCAGCGTCTTGCCGCTTCGGATCTTCTCTTTGATGTAAGCTCGGACCTCAGGCCGACTCCCTTGCTCAGCCATCAGGTCTTTGAACGCGTTGCTGATGCGAAGCCGAGGAATTTGCTCGTTGTCGAGCGTGATTTTATACTCTCCATGCTCGTCCTTTTCGACGAATACATCTGGGGTGACAAAACGGTTGTCGCCAGCGCCAAATGACCGGCCCGGTTTCGGATTCAGGTTTGAAATTGACTCAGCCGCCGCGGAGATTTGCTCGGTGGTCACGGAGAGTTTGCGAGCGATCAGCGGGTAACGTTTTTTAGCGAGGTCATCGAGGTGGCCAGACACGATTCGGTGCTCAAGGCTGGTCTTTTTGCCGAGCCGTTCGAGCTGGATCGAGAGGCACTCGGCGAGATCGGTCGCGCCAACTCCGGGAGGATCAAACGAGCGCAGCAGCTGCTGGGCGATTCTGAGTTCGCCGATCGGAATTCCGTTCGCCAACGAGAGTTCTTCGATGTCGATCTGGAGAAAGCCGTTTTCATCCAGATTCCCAATCAACATCTCCGCTAAATCGTGAACTCGGGGCTCGCTGCCCTCGACGTTGAGCTGTTCCAGGAGGTGTTCCTGGAGCGTGACCGGTCGAACGAGCGAATCCATTCGGAACTGATATTTTTCCTCGTCTTCAGCGGTTCGCGGCATCGCGCGGCTGGATTGAGAAAGGTAATCGCGCCAATCATCGTCCATTTTCGACAGCTCCGAGAATTCCTTATCGAAATCCTCATCACCGCTCTCCTGATCTCGATCGAGGCCTTGTTCTTCGAGCGAAATCTCGACGGTGTCGTCCTCCAACGCCGGATTTTCGGCGAGCTCGTTCTGGATCAGGCTGCGCAGTTCAAGAGTCGGAACCTGCAGAATCTGCAAGCTCTGCTGCATCTGCGGGGCGAGCTTTTGAGATTGCCGAAGTTCCGGACGCTGAGTGAATCCAACCGATTGAGCCATAGAAGAACGCCAAGTTTGGCGAGTTTTCTGATAACTCAAGCAAATTTCGCGCCAACCCGGCTGCGTAATTTTAAAAAACTCAGCTGGCCTTTGCGCGAAGCGCTTCGATTCGCTGAAGAACCGGCGGATGCGAGTAGTTCAGAAAAACGTAAAACGGATGCGGAGTCAGGTTGCTGAGATTGTCTTTGCTTAGCTTTTTCAGCGCGGAAATCATGACGTCGGGATTTCCAGTGACCTCAGCCGCGTAGGCATCGGCTTCGAATTCGTTCTTTCGGCTTAGCATCGTCATGAAGATCGAAGTGAGCTTGCTGATCGGCTGAAACAGCATGCCGAAAAAGATCAGACTGAGGTAAACCGGAACGTCTTTGCCCGCGAGAACCGCGCCGCCTTCGCCTTTGATTCCGAAGGCCGCGAGCAGGTCGCCATTGCCGATGAACAGGCTCAAAAGGAAGAATGTGAATGCGAGATTGAGCATCCCGACGACGAGCGACTGAAGAATGTGCTTTCGTTTGAAGTGGCCAATTTCATGCGCGAGCACGGCGACCAATTCCGGTGTCGTGTGCTTTTCGATCAGCGTATCGAACAACGCGATCTTCTTGTTTTTGCCGAGCCCGGTGAAAAACGCGTTCGACTTCGCCGAGCGCTTTGAGCCGTCCATCACTGAGAGTTCGGTGAGCGGAAAATCACACTTTTCGGCCATTTTGTTGATTTCGTCCTTCAACTCGCCGTCTTCGAGCGGCTCGAATTTGTTGAACAGCGGCATGATCCAAGTCGGGGCGATGTAGGTCAAAAAGAGCGTGAAAGCGGCGACGAGGATGAACGCCCAGAGCCAGGCCATCGCCACAGCGCCGAAAATCCAGAGTATCAGCGCCAGCAGGGGAGCGCCGATGATCGCGCCGAGAACCAAGCCTTTGATCATGTCGACGACGAAGGTTTTGGGCGTGGTTTTGTTGAATCCGAAGCGCTCTTCGATCACAAACGTGCTGTAAATTTCAAACGGCAGACTCAGCAGCTGCTGACCGACGAGGAGCAGGCCACAGAAGGCGAGCCCCTGCACAATTGGGCCGTCGAACCAGCCAGTTACCAGGCCGTTGACGAAGCCGAAACCGCCGAAGAGCCAGAAGCAGATGAAGACCACGAGCCCGAAGCTGGCTTCGACCATCCCGAAGGTCGTGCGGACGCGGGTGTAATCCTGACTTTTTTCATAAGCCTCAGCATCGAAGACGTCATCGAACTCCTTGGGTAGCGTTCCTTTGAGAGCCTTGAGATTCAGCATCTCCGAAAACAGGTCGAGTTTGTAGAACACAAAAACGGCGGCGAAAATGATGATGAAGTAGACGTTGATTTCCATGAGCAAGGGCCCCGAGTCTGGAACAGGAAATCCGAGTCGGCAACCGAATCAAGCGGGATCGATTTCGGAAGGTTTTGAGCGCAATCCGATTAACGTGGTCCCAATCAAATTCTCGAAATGATGACTATGAACCGAGTCGGCTTCCTGTTGGCCTTTTTCCTCGCTGCGTTTGCCGCAAACGCTCAGGAGCGCGTCCAGGAGGGCTTGATCGCGCTCTACGATTTTAAATCTGAGAGCGGAAATGTGGTCGAAGATCGCTCCGGCGCGGGCGATCCTCTCAACCTGAAAATTGCAGATCAGAAGGCGGTGCGGCGAACGGCAGGCACCCTGGAAATCCACGAGCCGACGATCATTCAATCCGATGGGCCGGCGACGAAGATCATCGAATCAATCCGCGGATCTGGTCAGCTGACGATTGAAGCCTGGGTGAAGCCGGCGATTGCGAATCAGGGCGGGCCAGCTCGAATCGTCACGCTCAGTAAGCACTCGACAGAGCGGAATTTCACGCTTGGCCAGGACGAGGGGCGAGCTGACGCTCGGTTGCGATCGAGTCGAACGGATCCTAACGGATTGCCTTCGTTGAACGTCGGTGAGCTGCGGGATCAGCTGACTCACCTGGTTTACACCCGCGAAACGGGTGGGCGAGGCAGGCTCTACGTGAATGGAAAGCAGGTGGGCGAGCGAAACGTTGAGGGCGATTTTGGAAACTGGAACGACGGATTCAAACTCGGGTTGGCGAACGAGTTCACCCGCGATCGGCCCTGGGAAGGCACGTATTTTCTCGTCGCGATTTACGCTCGTGAATTGGAGCCAGACGAAGTCGCGTTGCACTTCAAACTTGGCGCGGGTGCCAAGCAGAAGCCCGGGCAGCTGCTGGCGAAACCGGAGCCGGCTGCGAGTCCGAAAAATCGTGCCGACAGTCTCGAGGCGCTTTACGATTTCAACGGTGACGGCGATGTTGTGCGAGACGTTTCCGGGGCAGGGGAGCCAATCAATTTGAAGATCGAAAATATGGGCGGTGTTCGTCGTGAGCCGGGTTCTCTCGAAATTCGCGGCGAGACGAAGATCCGTTCCGAAAGGCCGGCGACTCGCTTGGCCAGCGCGCTGCGCAACTCGAACGAGGTGACGATCGAAGCCTGGGTGAAACCGGCGACGCTGAAGCAGGAAGGTCCAGCCCGAATCGTTACCTTGAGTCAAGACGCCAACGGTCGAAATTTCACAATGGGTCAGGAAAATGATCAGCTCGACGTTCGCTTTCGAACTACGAAAACCAACACGCAGGGGCAGCCCTCGCTCGCCTCGCCGCGCCAAAGTTTGACGACGGAGCTCACCCACATCGTCTACGCTCGCGCTCGAAGCGGACAAACCCGGATTTACCTGAATGGCAAGCAGAGCGCGAACGGTTCATCGGGCGGCGATCTGGGAAACTGGGATGAGAGTTTTCACCTCGCGCTTGGAAATGAGATGAGCGGCAGTCGGCTTTGGAAAGGCGTTTATCATCACGTCGCGATCTACAGTCGGTCGCTTTCGGCTGAGGAAGTCAGTTTGCATTTCGAGGCCGGGCCCGGTGCGCAGACCGAAGAACTTCTCGCGGAGCGGCGAGCAGCTGCTAACGCGAAACTCTTCGAAACCCGGATCGCGCCGCTTTTGGCCGACAACTGTCTGGAGTGTCACGACTCGGCTAATCGAAAGGGTAAGCTCGATTTGTCGCTCAAGGATTCGGCCTTCGCAAAGGCGATCAAACCTGGAAACTCGGCCGGAAGTCCGCTTTGGGAATCGGTCGAGCACGACGAAATGCCGGAAGAGCGCGACCCGCTGACGGATGAAGAAAAGCAGCTCTTGCGCGAGTGGATCGACGGCGGCGCAACCTGGACGCTAGCTCAAATCGATCCCGCAGTTTACGAGCGCGGCGGTCACGGCGGCGATATCTGGGTCCAGCGGCTTACCGTCGGCGAGTACATTGAAACGGTGCGTGCCGCTGTCGGTGTCGACATCGGAAAAGAGGCGCGACATCTCCTTCCGCCGGATCTCCGCGCGGACGGTTTCAGCAATACGGCTTACAATTTGACGGTAGACCTCAAGCATGTCGACGCGTATGCTCAGCTGGCGAGATTGATCGTTAGCAAGATGGACGTCGATGGATTCTCAAAGCCGTTTCGCCCGACTCGCGGGGACAACGATGACCGAACTCGCGGCTTCGTTTCGAATCTCGGAAAATGGATGCTGCGCGGTCCGCTGAATCGGGACGAGATCGATATTTTCAGTGGAATTGAGACCGCGGTGAACAGCACCGGAGGCGATTTCGAAGAGTCGGCCAGCTACATTCTCGAAGCGATGCTTCAGGCTCCGCGATTCATTTATCGGATCGAAAATCAGTACAGCAGCCCGAGTCCTCACGAACTCGCTTCGCGTCTGAGTTATATCATTTGGGGAGGCCCGCCCGACCAGCAGCTGCTGGACGCAGCCGATCAGGGACGTCTGGATATTGAGTCTCAAACTCGCAGAATGCTGGGTGACAAGCGCGCCGTCGAGCGCTCGCTTCAGTTTGCGAGCGAGTGGCTTAATCTCAGTCGCCTCCAGAATCTAACGCCGAATACGAAGAAGTTTCCGAACTGGAATGCGGATCTCGCCGACGACATGCGCGATGAAACTCTTGCCTATTTCCAGCATGTTGTCTGGGATCAGAAACAGCCGATGGCGGACTTGCTCAACGCCCAGACTGTCTTCGCGACTCCGCGTTTGGCCGAGCACTACGGTTTGAAAGTCGGCAAGGGCGACGGTCTCGTTCAACAGGATGTGGCGGGCGTCCCGGGCCGCGGCGGGCTGCTGACTCAAGGCAGCGTGCTTACGATCGGCGGCGACGAAGCCTCGATGGTCGCGCGCGGTTTGTTCGTGCTTCATGATCTCTTGCGCGGAGTCGTCAAGGACCCGCCGCCATGCGTTGACGTCACTCCGATTCCGACGAAAGAAGGCCGAACTCAGCGCCTGATGGCGGAGGCGAGGATCGCTGACAAAAGCTGCGGCGGCTGCCACAGCAAATTCGAGCCGCTGGCTTTTGGCTTGGAAAAATTCAACGGCATCGGGGTTTGGCGCGAGACCGACGAGCATGGAAACGCGCTTCGCGAGGATGGCGAAATTCTTCTGCCCGGCACGGGTGAGCCGATTGCCTATCGAACCTCAGCCGAGCTGATGGACCTGCTCGCTGGGAGTGATCGCGTTCGCGAATCGATCGTCTGGAAGTTGGCTCAGTTTTCCCTTGGTCGCCCGCTCGGAGCGGCGGACGCAAGCGAAGTGACGCGGGTTCACCAGGATGCTCAGAAGAGCGGCGGAACTTATTCTGACATCGTCACGGCTCTTGTTTTGAGCGACTTGGTCGTGGAAACGAAGATTGCGGTCGAGCGCGACTGATTTTCAGTTGCTGCTTTGTCAGGGTGCGCGATGATCCGCGATGGCGCGACCAAAGGCACTGTTGCTCAAATTTCCTGGCACGAATTGCGATGTTGAAACCGCTCGTGCGCTTGATCAAGTCGGATTCGAATCGTCGGTTCAACCGATCAGCGTGGTCGATCCAGACGAATTGGCCAAGCAGCAGCTGCTGGTGTTTTCCGGTGGCTTCAGTTACGGCGATTACGTCATGGCCGGGCGGTTGGCGCAGCTGGAAATCGAGCGCAGACTGGGAACGGCGATCCAGGATTTCTACGCGAATGGCGGAAGTCTGCTCGGCATTTGCAACGGCTTCCAGATTCTCACGAAGCTGGGAATTTTGCCGGAGGGCAGCCTGATTGAAAACCGCAGTGGACGATTCGTTTGCCGTTGGACCGGTTTGGAAAAACAGAGCAGCAACAACGCATTTCTCCAAAACCTGCCTGACCAGTTCGAGTTGCCGGTGGCGCACGCTGAAGGCCGGATGGTCACGCCGAGTGCGGAGTCCGCCGAAGAGCATTTCGCGAAAGGGCACGTCGCCCTGACCTACTCAGAAAACTTCAACGGAAGCGAACGCGCGATCGCAGGATTGCAGGATGAAGCCGGGCGCGTTCTGGGGCTGATGCCGCATCCAGAGCGGTTCACGGATCGGCGTCATCACTACGATCCGGACTGGAACGGTGCTGAGCACGGTTGGGGACGATATTTGTTTGAGTCGATTTATCAAAACCTGTCGTGATTGTCATTTGAGATCGCCATCGTGCGAGCGAGGTTTGAGAATGAAACGATTCGTTCAAGCTGGTTGCGCAGTTGCCGTCGCATTTTTGCTCAATTCATGTGTTAGCGGTCCAACGGCGGACGTTCATGTCAAAGCCGGTGCCGACCTTGGCTGGTACGACATGGTCTTCGTGATGGCGGAATCGGATTGGATCGCGAATCACACGATAACAGGTTTGCTGATTCAGGAGCTTCAAAGACGGCGCTACTCTGTCAAAATCGGGCAGGTTCCAGAAGAGGCCTACGCTCGGGCGCTCATGCTTAAGATCGACAGTGCGGGCGCGAAAAATGAATCTGGTGAGGGGCCGACAAACCGGCTGAAGCAACTGAGATTTCGCCTGCGGCAATTTCATGATGGCGATCTGGCCACGGTGGTCTATTCAGGGGCGACGCTGGATCCGATCGGGCAGAAAGAGTTAGTCAGGCAGATTGCGGACGAGATTTTTGGAGCACGTTAGGCATCAGTTCGATGGCTTGGCAGAAGGTTCGAGGCGTGCTGGTGCAGGGACATCGAGTCGCGTCGGGGCTTGGTGGCGACACACGATTTCCGGGAGGTACGCTGGCTCTCCAACGGCCGCATTTTGCTGAGCGTGGACTCGATTTATCGATATTTTTTCATGGGACGCTGAATATCTCGATCGCGCCAAAGCAGTTTCGGGTGGTTGAAGCGCCGCGGACGTTTCGCAATGTGAAGTGGGCCGCTGAGGAACCTTCTGAAGATTTTTCGTTCTTCGACTGCCGAGTCGAGGGCCGGAAAGGTCTGATTTACTACCCGCATCCCGAAACTAAGCCGGAACATTTTCAACCGCCAGACGTGCTTGAAATTCTAACGTCCGAAATCCCAAATCTTAGCTATGCGGATGAACTGGCGGTCGAAATTCCGATTCAGCAGCTGCTGATCGAGTGAGCTGTTAGGACTCGGTCAAGCGGAGAAAGTTGGCGATGAGTCGTCGGCCGGGTTCTCCAGAAACTTCGGGATGGAATTGAACTCCGTAGCGTTTCGCTTCGTCGTTGGTCATAATCTCGACTTCGTAATGAGCCGAAGTTCCAAGAATTTGAAAGCCGTCAGGCCGAGTGACGCCTTCGCAGTGATCTTCAGCGAAGACGGTTCCAGATTCGATGCCCGCCAAAAGCGGATGCGGCTTGGAAATCTGGATCGCATCAGCTTCGCGCCGCTCAGGTCCGCGCTGAATTTCGGCACCGGCCTGCAAAGCGAGCGCCTGATGGCCGAGACAGATTCCAAAGATCGGGAGTTCGACTGACTTCAGCCAGACAAATCGATTCCGAAGCTCAGCTGCCGCAATTGGATCTGCGTCCGTGAAAAGAAGGGGGCCACCTGAAATGATCACGGCCAAACAATCCTGCAAATCGGACGTCGAGATTTCAGCGAGGTGTTTTCTTTTCGTCTTCCATCCCTCGCTGCTGACGATCGCTTCGAGATTATCGACTTTTGCGCTTCCACAGTCGACGATCAGAGTAGTTTTGGGGGCAACCATTTAACAGAATGCTCACCGCAACTGCTGAAGCAAGTTGGATCGCCCGCGACCAAATTTTGCGCGGGCGGGTGTCCGCGTTTACCGATCGATATGAGCGAAATTCCGAAGGACGGATTGAACGTCGGAGCCGACGAAGTTGCGCGTTGCTGGTGGTGCGGTGGTCATGACGACTATCTTGATTACCACGACAACGAATGGGGCCGGCCGGTTGTCGATGACCAGCGACTCTTTGAGAAAATCTGCCTCGAAGGCTTTCAGTCCGGACTTAGCTGGCTGACGATTTTGCGTAAGCGCGAAAATTTCCGCGAGGCGTTTGCGAGCTTCGATTTTCGGGAAGTCGCGAAATTCGGCGGGTCGGAAGTCCAGCAGCTGCTGGAGAATGCCGGGATCGTCCGTCATCGGAAAAAGATCGAATCGACCATCAATAACGCAAAACGGGCGTGCGAGTTGGTTGACGAATTTGGCTCGCTAGCGGTCTATTTTTGGAGCTGGGAGCCGAATTCGAAGGCGCGTCCGAAGACACTCGCGCTCAAACAGCTCCTCGATTTGAACAAATCGCCCGAGTCAATCGCGCTGAGCAAAGATCTCAAGAAGCGCGGCTGGAGTTTCATCGGGCCGACTACGGCATACGCGTTCATGCAGGCCATGGGGTTGGTGAACGATCATCTTGAAGGTTGTGAATTCCGCTCGGCGATTGAGGCAGAGAGAAGTTCGTTCAAACGTCCTCGTTGAAAGTTGTTGGACCCGGAAGAAATCTCGGCAAACTGCACGCCGTGTCAGCCAAACGATTCGAAGGAAAAACAGTTCTCATTACCGGCGCGGGTTCCGGAATTGGTGAAGGAATGGCGCGTGGATTCGCCGGAGAAGGTGCTCATGTGATCGTGTTAGATCGAGATGAAGAGCTCGCCGCGAAAATTGCGGGTGAAATCGGCGGAGAGGCGGCCGTTTGCGACGTTTCGGACCACGAAGCAGTGCGCGAGGCGTTTGAGCAGCTGCTGGCGGATCGCAAGTTGGATGTGCTGGTCAACAACGCCGGAATCGCGCACGTCGGTTCGATCGAAACGACATCGGAATCGGACTTCGATCGCGTATTTTCGGTTAACGTTAAGGGTGTCTACAACTGCCTCCACGCTGCGGTTCCTTACATGGTCAAAGCGGAGGAGGGAGTGATTCTCAACCTCGCATCGATTGCCGCGAAGGTGGGGCTCGATGATCGGTTTGCCTATTCGGCGAGCAAAGGCGCTGTTTATACGATGACTCTTTCGGTCGCTCGTGACCTGCTCGATAAGAATATTCGCTGCAACTGCATTTGCCCGGCGCGGGTTCACACGCCGTTCGTCGACGGCTACATCAAAGCGAACTACCCGGGCCAGGAAGAGGAGATGTTCGAGAAGCTGTCCAAAACGCAGCCGATCGGCAGGATGGCGAAGCCTGAAGAAATCGCGAAACTGGCGACTTATCTTTGTTCAGACGACGCCAGTTTTGTCACGGGTCAGGCTTGGGACATCGACGGCGGCTACATGATGATCCGCTAACTCTTGAGCAAGTAATATTCGACGCTGTCGACCAACGCCTGCCAGCTGGCGCGGATGATATTGAAGGAGACTCCGACAGTGCTCCACTCAATATTTCCGTCGCTGCTGTCGATCAATACTCGGGTTTTTGCTGCGCTTCCAAGCTGGCTATCGCTGATTCTGACTCGGTAGTCAGTCAGCTTGATATCTGCGATTTGTGGGTAGTGGGGCAACAGGGCCTTTCGCAAGGCACCGTCGAGTGCATTGATAGGGCCGTCACCATCAGCGGCGGTGTACTGAGTCTGCCCATCGACCTTAAGTTTCACAGTCGCTGTGCAGGCTTCAAAGCCATCGGCATCGTCATGTGGACGAATCCGATGGAACATGCAGCGATATTCTTCGAGCTCGAAAAGCGGCTTGTAGGTCTTCAACGCCTTACGAATCAGAAGTTCAAAACTCGCTTCCGCCGCTTCGAATTCGTAGCCCTCTTTCTCCATCTCTTTGACCTGCTGGAGCAGCCCTATGGCCGTGTCACTACCCTTTTCAAGCGGATGCCCAAGCTCCTCAGCTTTCATGAGAACGTTGCTCTGACCGCTGAGCTCAGAAATGCTGATCCGCTGCCGGTTCCCAACCAGTTCAGGCCGGATGTGTTCGTAACTTTCGCTTAGCTTCTGCACCGCGTTGACGTGCATCCCGCCCTTGTGCGCAAAGGCGGTCGAACCGACAAACGGAGCTCTCGGATTGTGCGGCACGTTCGCCAATTCTTCGACAAATTGACTAACTTCGTGAAGCCTGGTCAAATCCGGAACGACCGGCATGTTCATCTTCAACTGAAGGTTTGGAATCAAAGTCGTCAGGTTGCAATTCCCGATCCGCTCGCCGTAGCCGTTCATTGTGCCTTGAACCTGGACGGAACCCGCGCGGATTGACGCTAACGCATTTGCTGCTCCAAAACCCGCGTCATCGTGGGTGTGAATCCCGACCGGAATCAGCAGCTGCTCACGAACGAATTCGGTGATTTCGGCAACTTCGTGCGGAAGCGTGCCGCCGTTTGTATCGCAGAGAACGACGATGTCAGCTCCCCCGCGTTTCGCTGCCTCGAGCGTTCCCATTGCATGCTCTGGATCATCTTTGTAGCCGTCGAAAAAGTGCTCGGCATCATAAACGACTTCTTTGCCCTTATCCTTAAGATAAGCCGTCGTGTCGTAAACCATGTTGCGATTTTCCTCTGCCGTCGTTCGCAAGACTTTCTCCACGTGAAGCTTCCAGCTCTTACCGAAAAACGTGATCACCGGCGTGTTCGCATCCAGAAGCAGCTGCACTTGGGCGTCCTCTGAAACTTTAAGGTTTGCGCGCCGCGTGCTGCCAAAAGCGGCGATCTTCGCGTTCGTCCATTCAAGCTTCGCCGCCTCGACGAAAAACGAGACGTCTTTCGGGTTTGAGCCGGGCCAACCGCCTTCAATGTAGTCGACACCGAAATCATCGAGCTTCTGTGCAATTCGAATCTTATCATTCGAGGAAAATGCGATGCCAGTTCCCTGGGTTCCGTCTCGCAGGGTGGTATCGTAGATTTTGACGGCTTTGTTCATAGCTTGAAGAATGCGGTGTTTATCGGGTCGTCGCGAACGCCGGGAAACAAACGATTTCGGCCTCAAGCGTTGAGGCACAACCCGCTCGTCCCGACATTCACATTCGTGAATTGTCGGGCTAGATAATAATGATGCTGATGCCGATGTTGGCTTCGAAAGTCATTGCGGGACGGCAACGCTATTCAGATTTCGCCGGTGCGCCAGCGAAAAACGCATCGCAATAATCTTCCATCAAGGCTAAGCGTGATCCGAACGAGGGGCTTTCCATAAAATCCTTGAGTCGAGCCTGCGCAGGCGGGTGATCGCGGATGGCCTTCAAAATTTCGGAACGAAATTCGTCGTCATGCAAGCGAACGAAAACTTCGGCGAGGCTCAGGCTGGCCTCAAACCGGAGATCTGGATTGTCCGTGTCGTCGAGTGTTTCGGTTAAAAGTTTCACGGCGACGTCCCAGTCCTTTGAATCGATCGCGACTTCGCCCCGGAGCATCCGAATGTCCGGCGCGTACCTGCCGTTCGGAAACTCCGTCTGGTATCGATCTAGCGCGGAGGTGACGCGTTTGAGGTCTTCCGGCGTCAAATCTTCACGCGAACGAAACCGTTTGTAGCCGTTCCAGGTTGGCGACTCCGGCCATTGATAAGATTCGATCCGGGGCCTCGAATGATGCTCGCTGAAAGTAAGTCGAGTCACGCGGAAAAGTACCGCTTCGCGCTTTGGACTGTTGGGATATTTCTTGAGCCAAACTTCCCAATTCGGAATCGTCTCGTTTTCTCTTAGCGTGAGAACGCCAAGAAAATCCCGAAAATTCTCTGCCGGGTTGAGCGGAACCGGAGGTACCTTCTTAAACCCAAGCCTCTTGTTGTGATACCAAACTCGCTCGGCCGCGGTCACGCCGGGAACGGTCAACATCGCCTCGATATCGTTGATGTTGTTCATCACAGATGACTGATTAAACGAAACGTAGTGCGGTTTGAAATCCGCGCGGATTTTGCGGACGGCCGTCAGCAACTGCTCGTCGTCGAGTTTGTAGAAATCATCCGCCAGCGCGATCAACGCTTGCCGTGCTTCCTCGGTATTCGGGTCTCTGCGAAAACTGCCAAGCTTCCGTGAATCCGCGCCAAAAGCCTCGGCGATATCCATTTCCAGCATCCAGGGGCTGATGTCGCCGGGCGTCCAGGAATGGCTCTTGGGGAAGCTCCAGAAAACCGCGCGCTCAGCTTGGAGCGAATCCGGATGGTCTTCAAGAAGCTGTGCGTGGACTGATCGCGAGAGAGTTTCAAAATCAGCCTCTTCCGCTCTGGTAAGGGAAAACGGTGAGAACTCGGCTCGCGCGATCAGACACTCGTTGATTCCTTCGAGCGCCTCGGCCGCCAAGTCGGTTTCCGGCACCAGGCGAACGACTTCAGCGTAGGCCTGTTGGGCATGCCAGAGCTCGTCGCGGCGGTCAACTTCGTCGTTGATTTCGGCCAGTTGAAAGCCGGCGATCACGGCGTTTCGCCGCCGGAAGAGTTCAGCGGGCTCGTGCTCTGAGCGATAGATGCCTCGGTTAATCTGGAGTGAAGGCAACGTGATTTCGCCTCGGTGAAACTTCCAATGTTCGGCCAGCTTGAAATTTAGTTCGGCGGCTCTTCCCGAGTCGGATTCGGATTGGATTAGTTGGGTTAACTCATCGGTTTCCTCAGTCCAAAGGAGGAGGCGGATCTTTTTCGCCTCCGCAAAACGCCCTCGCGCGATCAGCCGTGATTCGGTCATTCTGGCGAGACGGTCGTCTTCGGCATCGGGATCTTCCGACCGGCTCAGCGCCCACTTCAAATCTTCGATCGGCGCAAAATTCAAGAGCGTGTCGAGCCAGAGTTCCGTTTCCCAGCCAGCGTTGAGCTCGAACGCGGCTTGGCTGGTTTCGAGCGCTGATTCAGCCATCAAAACCTCGATCGCCTCCCCAAATCGCTTCGACTCAATCAGACAAGTCGTGAGCCGAAACCGCGTGTCCGCCAGCAACGGTGAATTCGGAAAACGCGTTCGCATCTCCGCGAAAACGTCCGCCGCTTCGTCGTAACGCCCGAGCCGTTGCAGCGCGACGCCGCGGACACGATGGAGATCGTCGCTCGCCAGCAGCTGCTGGGAACCAGCCGATTCGATCGCGTCCAACGCCGCCTCGTGGTCGCCCGTCTCCGTCGCGTTCCAAGCGATCAGAGCCACATAACGTGGATCCCAAGCCGAAAATCCATTTTCCGGAGCTGAACTCAGGGCAGTCCCGGCCAACTGACTGATCAACTCGCGACCCTCGCGGCGGATCGGAAGAACTCGTTCGGCAACCCATTTCGGCATCTCCGAATCGTAGTCATCTCTAAAGTTCGAAAAGTCGTCCCTCGCCCGGTTGTCGAGCAGGTGGTAAACCAGCCGCATCGCCACTCTCGGATGCTCAGCAAGCGCTTCGAACGGTAAGGTTTCCGGCAGCTCTTCCATGTGAAGCGCAACGAGAGTTTCGATGCAGCGATCGCATTCCTCCAAGGCGCGCAGTTCCACTTCCGGGTGCCCCGCGACGTCGCTCTGCTCCATGAAATATTCGAGCGACCGTCCGAAATCGCCGCGATCCCACGCGATCCCGCCCTGCCAGCCAGCTACGTCGGCCACGAAGCGCCCATCCGGAAATCCCGCGCGATACTCAGCTAGAAGCAGCTTTGCCTGATTCCGCAAAGCCTCCTCGCGCTCCTCATTCTGGCGTGACCAGCCAAGATAAGACCGAGCCAGCATCAGCAACGCAACTTCGGCTCTCGGATGATCCGGCCATTGCTGCCTGACAAACCCAAAATGATCCGCCGCACGCTCGAAATCGCCGCTCCGATAAAAGCTCGCGCCGATCTGAATCCGCCAGAACGGCTGCATCGCTTCGTCAGCCTGGTCATGCTGTGTGGTCAGGCTCGAAGTGATCCCTTTGACCGTGTTTCGCCAAGTATTCAGCCGAGTTTCGTACTGCGCATCGCTATTCCAACGCCGTTTCGAAGGACGGAGTTGGCGAGGGACATTGCCTGAATTATTTCTTCGCCAGACGAGGTAGGGCTCGGCCGCATCGCGGGGAATATCGAGTTCGACCATTTCGCGAAGTTCGTGCAGCAGGTTCGCGAGCCGAGCCTCGTACTCGCCCTCTCGATTGTGCTGGAGCGCATCGTCGATTTCTTCCAGCAGCTGCTCGCGGGAGTCACGACCGATCGCATGGCTGTAATCGCGATATCGTTTGTCGATTTCGTTCGCAGAGGTCGGATCTTCCGGCCTCCAGTCTTCTCGCCAGAACTCAGCCAGCGTCTTGACCGCGTGCCGCTCAGGAAAAGCGTCGAGAGCAGGTGGCGCGGCGTAAAAAAACGGACCGCAGGCCAAAGTTGGCAGGGTCAGCGAAAAAAGGATCGCGAGAATAATGGGAGGTAGTTGAGGGCGGGTCATTTGCGTGGCGTTGCCGAAGTTACGGAGGGTCCTCGTCAGACATTTCGGAAAACTTTCGCCAATCGCCGCCGTCGAGCCGCCAACGCAGGTCTGAAACGGTTGAACCGCGTTTGAGCGAAACGAATCCGCTCTCCAGTTCGTCGCCCGCCGAGAGGTGGCTGAGCCAGAAGGTCAGGCGCGTCGCCGATGGGATTCGAACTGGGATCGGCTCATCGGAGTCGGGCTCGATGTGGCCTCGAACGAGGACAAAGTCGCCCGCGCCGGCTTCGTCGAATCGGGCAACGGCGCTGGCGTCGATCTCAAGTTGGTAGCCACGATCTTGATCGCCATGCCTGCCGGAAATCCTCAGCGGCAGGTCGCGAACTCCAGAGTTTTTGAGGTTAAATTTAGGATTCTGAAAATCCAGATTGATCTCGATTTCCTCTTCAGATCCTAGCGCCAAAACATCGCTGGAAGTGAGCCCGGTGGGGACCTTCGTGCCGGGCAGCCGAAACCAGATCACGCCTCGCGCGCCGGATTTTTGGGACTGCTCGCGCTGTTGCGCAAGGACATCGCGATCCGGAATCCGCGCGGCAAGCAGAGAGTCAGAATTGATTTCGACGGATCGAATCACAAGCGGCTGGGTAGCCCTCAGGAGCGTCACGCCGGGCGAAGGTTCGCCTACGATCTGGAGAGCCGGATGAAAACTGACGGCGTCCCAAGGCCAGTTCGGAAAGTGTCCTTTCGATTTCCCATCCTCGGCAAAAAGAGTGACGCGCGCGAAGTTCGCGAGCCCGGCTTCCCAAGGAACTGGGCAAGCGGTCCATGCTTCGATCAACTCCGTCGCCTCGGGATCGGCGAGCGGGCGAATTTTTCCAGCGAGCACGTCAACTGCTTCGTCTGGCCAGAGATCGTAAAACATCGGCGCGAGCCAGTCGACGCTGCCCTTGAATCCGGAAATCGAATCGAGCCGCGCCCAACCCGCCAGAGCCGTCGCGCTGAGTTCGGTCGGTGCGATCGCCGTCCGCAATTCCGCCAGCAGCTGCTGGTAGACCGGGAGTAGGCGGTCGGGGCAATCGTAGTCGATTTGCAAAGCGCTTGGCTTAGTTTTTGCCACAAAGTTAGTCGCCAGTTTCAAGAACGACGCGCGAGCTTCCTTCGACTCGACTTGCTCCGCGCCCGCTTCAATGCGTAGGACAGGAACGACTTCAATTTCATCGCCTGCCGCGTTTTCAGGCGGCTCCGAACCGGAAAATGTCTGGTCGCCGCCCAGCCATTCCCAAGAACCGACGTGCCAGAAAACTCGAGAGACGCCTCCGGATTCCAGCGTTTTGATTTCGCGCTCGCTGAGCTTGTGATCTCGATGCCAGACCCAGAATGAATTCGAGAACTCGCCAGCGTAACCGCTGACGACGGAAATCAGCAAAATGAGCGTCAACCATCGCATGGCCGAAGCTAGCCGGGCTAAGCGGATCCGGCAAGCCGCTCCACGATCGTGTCGGCGTCGTAAACGCAGCCGCCCCAACTGCCACCGCTGGCGTTCTGGAGCGCGGCCCAGATCCGGGTGTCGTCCGGCAAATCAGGATGCGGCCGAAAAATCGGGTTGCGATCGCGGTTAGCCAAGCTGTCTTCGCCCGTGAATTCCAAGGATCCTTCGAGCTTGCGCGTGTCGACTCGGATCCTGACAGAATCCCCATTTCGCAGTTTTCCGATC
This sequence comes from Verrucomicrobiales bacterium, assembly GCA_047620505.1. Taxonomy (GTDB): domain Bacteria; phylum Verrucomicrobiota; class Verrucomicrobiia; order Verrucomicrobiales; family DEV007; genus JBLHKS01. The sequence continues at coordinate 49,487 of JBLHKS010000001.1, forward strand.
GGTCCATCCGCGAGAGCTTCCGGGCTGACGTGACCGATGCAGGCTCCAGTCGAGACGCCCGAAAATCTACCGTCGGTGATCAGCGAAACGCGCTTGCCGAACGGCAAATATTTCAAAGCGATCGTGATCTGCGCGGTTTCCGGCATGCCCGCTCCGACAGGGCCGATTCCGCCCAAGACCATGATGTCGCCGGCTTCGATCCCTCCGTTTTTGACGGCTGCGATCGCGTCCTCCTCGGCAGAAAACACCTTCGCCGGGCCTTCATGAAGAAACACGCCGTCTTCGCCCACGACCTCTGGATCGATCGACGTGCTTTTGATAAGAGCGCCCTCAGGGCAGAGGTTGCCGGTCAGGAAAGTCGTCGTGCTCGTCAGCCCGCGTTCGCGAGCAGCTGCTGGCGACATGATCACATTGTCAGGATCGATTCCGTCGAGCTCGGTTAGCTTCGCGCGGAGACGCTGACGACGTTCTGATTTCTCCCACCATTCGAGATTTTCGCCTAACGTCTTTCCTGTCGCCGTGAGGACGTCGAGCTTGAGCAATCCGGCCTCACGCAGGTGGAGCATGACCTCGGGCACGCCGCCGGCGAGGAAAACCTGGACCGTCGCGTACATTTCAGGACCGTTGGGCAACGCGTCGACGATGCGCGGTACGAGCTGATTGATTCGGGCCCAATCTTCGACCGTAGGCCGCTCGAGTTTGGCGGCATGGGCGATCGCCGGCAGGTGCATGATCAGGTTCGTCGAGCAGCCGAAAGCCGCGTGAACGACCATCGCGTTTTCGATCGAATCGCGCGTCAGCACATCTTTTGTGGTTACGCCGTCCTTCTTAAGTTGAAGCAGCGCACGACCGGAACGCCGCGCCATGTCGAGCCAGATTTCTGCCCCTGACGGGCACAACGCCGCGTGCGGCAGCGTCATCCCAAGCGCCTCGCCGATGATCTGGCTCGAAGCCGCAGTGCCGAGAAACTGACAGCCGCCGCCAGCGGATCCGCAGGCTTTGCAACCCTGGTGCGCGGCGTGCTCCAGCGTGATTTCACCCTGAGCGAATCGCGAGCCGATCGTCTGGACCTTCCCGAGATCCTCGGCGTCCTCGCTGATCAACGAAACGCCTCCCGGGACGAGCACCGACGGTAGATTTGGCACTCCGGCCAACGCCATCATCATCGCCGGCATCCCCTTGTCGCAGGTCGCAACTCCAAGGACACCTTTCGCGGTAGGCAACGAACGAATCTGCCGCCGGAAGACCATCGCGGCGTCGTTTCGATAGGGGAGGGAGTCGAACATCCCCGGCGTTCCCTGGCTGCGTCCATCGCAAGGATCGCTGCAGAAGGCCGCAAACGGAATTCCGCCGCCTAACGAAATCTCCTTCGCTGCCGCTTCCATCAGGAGACCGACTTCCCAGTGTCCTGTGTGATAGCCGAGCGCTTTGGCCGATCCGTCTTCTGCGCGAATCCCGCCCAGAGTGCTGAGAATCGAAAAGTCGTTTCCGCTCAATTTTCTGGGATCCCAGCCCATCCCTACGTTCTGAGTCCATCCGAAAAGGTTTCCGCTGGGCGCATTTGCGAGGAATTCCTCGTGGAAAGGCAGTTTGCCGTCCACGCCTTTTGCGGTCGTGCGGATTTTGAAAATGGCGTCGTCGTTCGAATCGAGAATTTCGGTCACTCTCGACCAAACAGCGCTGCGCGCCGGGCCGCAAGTGAGTTGATTCCGTGAAAGTACTGGACAGTTCCGATTGTAGTCGAGTTATGAAGATATGGGGATTTTGGATCGTTCTGTTCGCCGCCTGCACGAGTCAGGCCGGGGAATGGACCTATGCGATTCACGATGGAAAGAAGTGGGGCCTGATTGACGAAACCGGCGCTTGGGTGGTGAAGCCGCGCTTCGACGCGATTTTTCCTTTGGCTTCGGACAAGACGTATCGACAGGCGGAGCGAAACGAAAAATTCGGGTTGATCGACGCGACTGGAAAATGGTTTGTCAGGCCGCGCTTTGATCGGCTCTATCCAGCGGAGTTGAATCCCGGCGAGACGATCACGGTTGTTCATCGAGGAAAAGAAGGGTTGTTGCACGGGACTGAAGGCCTGGTCTTGAAGCCGGAATTCGATGGGGTGGAGGCTAGCCGGGAGCAACGCGTCTGGATTCGGGATGGCGAGACGGCGCGGCTTTTCGATACGGAGACTCTCGACTGGATCGGCGAGGGACAGTCTTGCGAAAGCAGTTGGGATTTGCCGCGGGGATTCGAATCCGGATTCAGTTGGATGTTCGATCCGGAGCGAAAGGTCTGGAGCTGTTTTCTGAGGAACGGATTCAGGTTGCCATTCAATGTTCGCACGAAGTCTTCTCAGTATCGTAGTGAAGATCCGAAATACGATCCAGATGTGCTTGAAGCGAAGGACAGTGCTCTTTGGATGGCCGCCGGCGACGAGCAGCTGCTGGTGACTGAGGGGGGTGAAGTTCTGGCGAGAATCGAAGCGCAGCGAATCCTTCCCTGGAACATCAGCTGGTTCAAATTCCAGGCACCCGATGGGCGATGGGGATTGCTGGATGAGGACGGCGCAATTCGCCGTGCGGCTGAGTTCAAGTCGATTAACGGCTTTGCTGGTTCCGTTGTCTGGGGTGGGCCGACACTCTGGACGGTGCTTGGCGATGAGGGGCAACAGATCGCGCCTCCCGGGAAATATTTTGAGATCGGTGAAACGCATGAAGGAATGACCGCCGTCCGGAAATTTGTCCCTCAAGGAAGAACCCGATTTGAGCAGCTCGTCTGGGGATTCATCGATCGCGATGGAGACGAAGTGGTTAAGCCGGCGTATTACCGGATTCATCGATTCAGCGAAGGCCTCGCCGCAGTAACCGTTCAGTTCCAGCACGGGCAGTACATGAATTACTTTCGGTATGGAGCGATCGACACGGCCGGAGAAATGGTCATCAAGCCAGATTACGTGTCGATTCGGCCATTCTACCGGGGAAGATCCTGGGCGCTGAAACCCGGGTCGAAATCCGGTCCGTCACTTTGGGTGATGATCGATCGGGAAGGAAACCGGCTGACGGACTGGATTCCGGGGCGGCCCGATTCCCGGACTTACTCCGGAGGCAAGCCGCGCGGTTGGTTCAACCCGGAGGACCGAGTCGTCGGATCGTTTTTCGAAACGGGGGGAAACACCCTTGCGGGCTTGGTCCGCGCAGACGGATCCGAAGTCCTGCCCCCGATCTACCATTACTTTCGAGACCTGGGCGAAGGCCGGTTTATGGTCAGTCGAAAGTACGAGGAACCTTTCAACAACCGACCTTATTGGTTCGGCGAGGGGCTACTCGACGAGGCTGGCAGAATTCTGGTTGAGCCGACATTGTCCCGGATCAATCCGTTCGATGGGGGCGTCGCCTGGTTTCTTCCGAAGGCGCCGATTACAGGCTGGGGATTGATGGGCCGTGACGGAACGGTGCTCGCCGAGCCCCGGTTTCAGGCGCGTCAATGGTCGGAGCCGAAATTCGAGGGACCACTGGCCGCCGTCGCCGACAATGGCGAGGAACTCTGGAAATACGACCACCGCCGTGTGCCGTTTGGCTACGTAAATCGCAAAGGTGAAATCGTTGCATGGACGCCGGAAGACTGAGCGGTTTTTCCGATCTGCTTTACATCGGCTGAAGTTATAAGTCTCGTCTTTCCGCAACTGCAGAGAAACCGGGTTGATTCCAAGCCGCGCCCGTCGCAGAATTCGCGCCCACCTTGCAAGCGATACGAAAAATCACCCGCGTCATCGACGCCATCAGTGAATTCACCGGACGAGCGGTCGCCTGGTTGTGCTTGGTCGTCGTCCTGGTTGGCGCGTTTAACGCGATTGCTCGTTACACGGCGGGCTGGCTCAACTTCCAGTTCAAATACGCGAACACGCTCGGTGACGCCCAATGGCAGATGTTCGCTGCGATTTTTCTCCTCGGCGGCGCTTACACGCTGAAGCACGGCGCGCACGTCCGCGTCGATGTTCTTTCCGATCGCTTCGGACCGAAGTTACGCTGTTGGGTCAACTTGACTGGTTACCTCGTTCTGCTGATTCCGTTCTGCGTTTTTCTGATCTGGAGCACGTTTCCTTACGCGCTGAAATCCTGGAAGGAGCTGGAGGTTTCGGGTGATCCCGGTGGGTTGCCAGTTTTTCCTGTGAAGACGCTGATGCCGCTCGGTTTCTCGTTGCTGTTGATTCAAGGGATCGGAGAAACGCTGAAGCAGATCCAGCAGCTGCTGACTGGAGAGTTCGAAGGCGGCGATGAGAAAAAAGAGGAGGTCAGCGCATGATTGCAGAGATTCCAGCAGCTCTCGCGGCGGCTCTTCCGCTTTTGATGTTTTTATTCGCGTTAGCCCTTATTTTTATGGGGTTTCCCGTCGCGTTTTCGCTCGGTGGGGCGGCGCTGATCTTTGCGGTTATCGGCGTTTCGCTGGAGATCTTTCCGTGGTCGAGGATGGGGGCCAGCACGAACCGAATTTTCGGAATCATGAAGAACGAGGTGCTGTTGGCGGTGCCGTTTTTCATTTTCATGGGGACGATGCTGGAGAAATCCCGGCTCGCTGAAGACCTCTTGAAGACGGTTGGCCAGCTCTTCGGGCCGGTGCCTGGCGGGATCGGATTGGCGGTCGTTTTTGTTGGTGCGCTGCTTGGCGCGGCGACTGGCGTGGTTGGAGCATCGGTCGTGGCGATGGGGATGATTTCTCTGCCGATCATGCTGCGCTACGGCTACGACAAAAAACTGGCGACGGGCGTGATCGCTGCGTCCGGAACGTTAGGCCAAATTATTCCGCCGAGCGTCGTTTTGATCGTGCTGGCTTCTCAGTTGAACGTGGAAATCCATGATTCAAGCAAGGCCGTCTCGGTAGGCGATTTGTTTCGCGGAGCTCTCACGCCAGGGTTGTTGTTAGCTGGCTTGTTTGCGCTCTACGTCGGCGTAACCGCAATCCTGAATCCCAAAAAAGCTCCGGCGATTCCGAAGGAAGATCGCGCAACGGACAAACGCGATTTGCTGAAGAAAACGCTGCTCGTTCTGCTTCCGCCAATCGTTCTGATCATCATCGTTCTTGGGTCGATTTTTGCGGGAATCGCGACTCCGACCGAAGCCGGAGCTCTCGGCGGAGTTGGAGCGATGCTGTTGGCTTTGATTTCGAAACGGTTCACGAAACTGGCGATCATCGACACGATGCGAACGACTCTTCGGCTGAGTTCGATGGTCATGTTTCTCTTGATCGGATCGACGGTTTTCGTAGTCGTTTTCAAGTTCGGTTTTCACGGCGATCGCTTCATCAAAGACATTCTCACGCAGCTGCCCGGTGGATTCATCGGCGCTTTGATCGTGACGAACCTAATCATCTTCCTCCTTGGTTTCTTTATCGATTTTTTCGAGATCTGCTTCATCGTCGTGCCGCTCGTTGCGCCGGTTTTCATTAACCATCCGGAATGGGATGTTCATCCGGCCTGGTTTGGCGTGATGATCGCGATGAACCTCCAGATGTCGTTTCTGACGCCTCCGTTCGGCTTTTCGCTCTTCTATTTAAAGGGAACCTGTCCGCCTGAGATCAAGACGACGGACATTTATAAAGGAGTGATGCCGTTCATCATCATTCAAGCTCTGGCGCTGCTCGCCGTCATCATCTGGCCCGAGATTGTGACCTGGATGGTCTAACGATCGAAATTAGGACTGAAGCGAGCGAGCGTACTCCTTCATTGTCTGACTTTGAAGCTCTCCGCTCCGAATCAGCTCGGCTGCGTGAGCGAGGATCGCATCGAATTGCTCGAACATTCCGGGATATTCAATGAAGTTATGCGGATGACTCCAGAGATGCGCGACTCCGCCTTCCTTTGCCGTTTGGCTGAGGAGATTCCGCCAGCGATTGATCGTGCGCTGAAGCGGAACTTTCGCGCGGAGGCCGCTTCGCCAGTTTAAGAAATAGCCGGACGGAATTTGAACCAGTTTCGCTGGTTTTGGATGCGGCTGAGGCTGGATTTTTGCGCCAAATTCCTTGATGAGATTCTGCACGCGCCCGAGTCGCCCGGCAGGCTGGGGGAGTGCTTCGCGGAAGCCGATGTAGCCGCTGCTCTCGAGGACTTTCGGATACCCGATCTGGTTACGCGGATAGATGAATGTCAGGTCGTCCAAGTCAGCGAAAAGCGGTAGTTTTCGAAGCGCATCGAGATCGCGAGCGAAGTCCGCTTCGGTCATCGTTGTCTCGTCGATCATGCAATGACTGAAACTGTGCGAGCCGAATTCATGATCCGAATGCTTTGCGATTTTTTCAGCAGCTGCTGAGCAGCCAAACCAACCTTCATGCTGTCCGGCGGCGTCGTTTTCGAAAAACGATTTCAGGTAAGCCCGATCGAGAATCGCCTCCTCCGCCCAGGGGCGAATTTCATGCCAGTCGTCTGGATCGATCGTGAAAAGCCCGACAAAAGCGAAGGTCGCCTTTATTTCGTGTCGATCGAGAGTCTCGACAATCCGATCGTAAACGCTGAGCAGCTGCTGCGTTCTCAAGCGTGATTCGAAAGCCGGGTTAAGGCAATCGGCCATGCCCCATTTTCCTTCGCAGTCGAACGAGATGATGAAAGTCGGCTCCATTTTCCCTGCTGATCGGCCGTTCGCGATGCTTTTTCAAGGACAAGCCGCGCTCGAAAGTTGCGCTTTAGCCAGGTTTCGCGTAGCCCTCCGTCATGAAATCCGAGCGTCTTGCCCAGTTCTTTCAGAACGACGGAAAAACCGTCATTTTGCCGATCGATCACGGAATGGCCATCCCGGTTCCCGGGCTGGAAAATCCCGGAAAGTTGATTCGATCGGTTAAAGAATTTGTGGACGGCTTTGTCGTCAATCTCGGCGTGGCTGCGGCGTGCCGGAAGGACCTGAAGGGCTCTGGGGTTTGTCTCAGGATTGACGTTTACAAACCAGATGTCGAAGATGGGGCCTACCGGATTTACGGAGTCGATGAGGCCGAGGCCGTGGACGCTGGCGCGATGATGCACATGCTTTTTCCGGGGCATCCGAACGAGGTCGAGATCAGCCGCGATTGCTGCGAAGCGATCGCCGATGGTTTCGCTGGCGAGATGCCGACGATCATCGAGGCGCTACCGTGCGGGTTAGGAATGTCGAACGACTACACGGTCGCGAAGATCGATTTCGCGGTTCGTCAGGCTGCGGAACTCGGGGCCGACGTCGTGAAAACGGCTTACCCGGTCGGGGCAACCGTGGCCGAGTTCAAGAAGATCGTCGACGCCTGTTTTGTGCCGGTTATCGTCCTCGGAGGAGCGGCGATGGGCGACGACAAAGCGTTGCTGAGCATGGTGAAAAACGCGATGGACGCCGGCGCGGTCGGGATCGCGGTTGGCCGAAATGTCTGGCAACATCCGAGCCCGAAATTGATCGCCAAGAAGCTCCACGCCGTGGTTCACGAAGGCGCGAGCGTGGCGAAGGCGCTGAAGATCGACTGAATCAGGTCAGGTTCCGAGGGCCGCCGCGAAAATGCCGACGATGCCCAGCGCGACTGCAAACATGGCGGCCGCAAAGGAGAAGCCGTCCATGGTCGACTTCTCCGGTTTGTCGCCGGAAAACCAAGATGTGGCCTGCGAACTTGCAATCGAAGCAAGGCAGTAGGCGAGGAAAAAGAAGAAGCCGATTTCGAACTTCGCGTCGATGGCGACGAGGGGGAGGTCTTTGACGTTCGCCGCGAAAAAGGCCACCATGATCGCGAGCACAAACGCGTCGACCATCGACCACTTTGCGATCGTGCCGCTGATTTTCAACAGCACCTGCCGATTGGAAAATGTGAAGATCGCGAGGCAGAGCAACTTCATTCCAGGGATGATCACGCTGAAAGTGATGATGAGGCAGCCAACAAAATGGTCGCCGCCTTCGAACAGTTGCTCGACGGCGCTGAGGATGCTCCGCGTTTCGACGAAGACTTCTTCCTTCCCATTGATATCGGCCAGATCGACCCCGGCCAAGCCTTTAAGCATCATCAGCCCGGCGTTGACTTTGTTCTGGGCATTGAGGTAGGCCGTTTCGTCTTCGATCGGCTTGCCTTCTTGGACTGCTTTATTGAGATCGGATTCAGCCATCTGCTCGATCAGCGAGGTTTTCATCACAAGGATTCCCTCTGCCTTGTCTACGTCGCCTCGGATCGTCAGAACGGGGAGGCAGACGCCGGGGATGAGCAGGCCGAGCGAGAGGAGGGCGAGGATGAGGGGAAGAAAGCGTTTCATGGCTGGTCGCGAAGGAGCGTGCTCCAGGGCAAGTCGTCAAGATCCAGATTTCCGCCTGATAGAAGAATTCCGACGCGCTTACCGGCGAATCGATCCGGATGGGCGAGAATTGTCGCCAACGGGACGGCTGCGGACGGCTCGACGACGATTCGAGCGTTTTCGATAAGGAGGCGTGTCGCGCGGATGATCTCGGCTTCGGTGGCGAGGAGGATGTCGTCGACCAGGTTCTGGATAATCGGGAATGTCCACTCGCCGAGCGGCGTTCGAAGCCCGTCAGCGATCGAGTCGTATCGGGTAGGCTGCTCGATCTGGCCGCTGTTGAGACTACGGCGAGCATCGTCGGCAAACGCGGGCTCGGCACCGATGACTTGGGTTTTCGGCCAGAGCGATTTCAGCGCGAGAAGCGTGCCTGAGAGCAATCCGCCGCCGCCGACTGGAGCGAGGATGATGTCGAGCGGCTCGGATTGCGTCGTCCATTCGAGAGCGGCCGTTCCCTGGCCTGCGATGATCCGAGGATCGTCGTAAGGGTGAATGAAAACGCCGCCGCGGTCGGCCAGAATCGCGTCTGTGGTCGCCTGGCGAGATTCGGCGTCGGATTCGCTGAAAACGAGGTCAGCGCCGAGTTTCCGAACGCTTGCGATTTTGTTTGGCCGGGAATTTTCCGGCATCACGAGCGTCGCCGGGATTCCGCGGAGTTTCGCGGCTCGAGCGAGCGCGGCTGCGTGATTTCCAGACGAATGGGCGACTACGCCGCTGGCAGCTGCTGAGTCGCTGAGCGACAAAACCGCGTTGCAGGCACCCCTCGCTTTGAACGCGCCGACGTGTTGGAGATTTTCGCACTTCAGCGTGATTTCGGCCCCGGTTAGTTCGCGGAGTTCGGCGCAATCGAGGACTGGCGTTACGCGAACCTGGTTCTGGATTCGGCTTTGGGCTTCACGGACGTCCGCGATGGTTGGTGGGAGGGTTTTCAGTGGTTCAGGAAAGGTTGAGCGATGGAAAATTCGCAATCAGCAGGTGCTGGCGTGACTTCACGTGAATTATAAATTCAATAAATACCATAAAATAGTGTTGACCGATTTCTTCATATCCGGTATCATCCAAGCATGCTCTGGAGTCCGCTCCGAGTTACCAGAAAACAGAACCAACCATAAACCAAACAAACCTACTACAAGAAGCTCATTCGACTTACGAAACACAAATAACCAAAAGTCTCCAAGTCTGTTGCTGTCGCTGAAACGCCGAAATGGTGCGAAGCGCTTCCTCGCTGCTGCGCGAGCTGGGATCGTACGCGATCCTTTCGTTAACGCTCCTGCGCTGCGAATTTTCTCCCGATAGGAGGCTGAAATCCCGGTCAGTTCGGGTTCAAGCCCGCTGCCTTCCTCTGTGCAAGCGATTGTACAAAAAGCAGCGGTAACCACCGACCTGCGCTGACCACTGCGGGCACCTTCGAGGTCTAACCTTCCACGATGAGATTTTCCTGACCAGGAAGATTGTGCTCACTCATGTGAAAAATATTGTGAAATTTCACATATCCCTGAACTCATGAAACCTACTACTCTACTTAGATATTTCCGTCCGAGTAAGCTGCTGATCGCGCTGATTTTTGCGATTCCGGTGCTTTCCGGTACGACCAGCCAAGCGCTGGTGACCCCGAGCGTCTCCGGCGCTGATGAAGACGAACGCGCCCTCCAGGCAGATGCACTTAAAGCTTTTGGAACGCGAGTGCCGTTTCCGTTCTTTAAGAATATCGGCTTTCTCAGCAACTCCACCGCCGTCTACATCGGCAACGGCTACGTTTTGACCGCCGCCCATGTTGGCTCTGGGGTTTTTCGTCTGAGCGATGGATCATCGTACTTGCCGGTGACCGGATCCGAACAGCAAATTTACAATCGAAGCGGTTCGAAGGCTGATCTGCTTTTGTTTCGCATCGCGTTCGGTCCTCTGGATTCAATCGCGCAACTTCAGGAGATTCCGTTCGGTCCGATCCCGCCGCCGGCTGGGTCTCAGGTTCTCGTGCTATCGGCAGGCCGAGGAGCGGAGAAACCGAGTTACGCCTGGGATGACCGATCCGTGGTTCGTTGGGGCTTGAACCGAGTCGAACAAGTCTACACCGATTGGATCGAGACTTTCGAATTCCGCACAGCAGGGTTTTCCACGGGCTTTGAAGCTGGCTCAGGAGATTGCCAGGCCGCACCCGGAGATTCCGGCGGTGCGGCGTTTGTGTTTAACCAGAAAGCTGGAATTTGGCAGCTTGGCGGAATCATCCTGGCGGTCGATTCCGAAGAGCCAACAGCAGCTGACGGCGACAGCACTTACATCGGAACTTTGATGAATTTACCTAAAGAAATACTCGAGCAAGGAAAGCTCGTCGCCACCCGCTGACCTGAAAATCGGCGGACTGACCCCATTTTTTCAAGAGAGAGCCCCCGGAATCCCAGTGGCTCGCCGGTTCTGAACCGACGGGTCACGCCCAACACAAAAGCCGCACCCCGCCCATGGGGGTGCGAGAGCCTCCGGTCAATTGACCGGGGGTTCTTTGCTTTTCGGGCAAAATGAGCAGCTGCTCATTTCTTGAAGTTGCCCTTAATTGATGTTTGACTTTGCCCTTCATTTTTCTCAGTGTGGGCCCGTCCTTAATTTTTCGTAATGAAGCCAAACGCCTATCTTCTCCTTCTCGTCGCCGTAATCGCTCTTTCGGGCTGTCTCGGTCGCAACCGAAATGCTGCGCCTCCTCAAGAACCCGCCGATACGGGCGTTGTAGAGCCAATTGCGGATGTTCCGGATAACTCATTCCTCTTCACCGGCTACGAGCCGCTGGAGCGATGGATGGAAGAGCGGTTCAAAGTTCGTTACGAAAACATGCCGCTGAAAATGGTCTTCGATCAGCAGCCGATCAGCGATATTCGCTATCAGCACATGAATCTTGCCGAAGAGGCACCGGTTTTTCAGCTGATTTCGCCTTCGATCAGTCGGCGCGAGATTCTCCAGGAGGTCTCTCGATTCTATAATTTGGAAATGAACGTCCAGATGGTCGACGGCAAGCCGAGTTTTGTCGTTGTCCGTGCCCGGAATCCCGGGGAAGCGGTCAATCCTGGCGCTGGGCCGGCTCCAAACGCATCCAGCGGAGCACCTGCTCCAGATGAAGGTGCTGCGCCGCCAAATCCGTCTCCTCAGACGCCTCCACCGGCCCCCGCTCCTGCAGGCGCGACGGACGTTCCGGTCGGCGGCATACAAGAATAAGAAAAAAGCGGGCCAGCAGCTGCTGAGTTCTTTTTTTCGGTCAGGGCTCGATTTCGGGCTCGCAACAGCCGTCGTGCTGGATGCACCGACACGTCGGAATCGCGAGTAGCGCTCCTGCGATTGGTGCGACGATGTAAATCCAAAGGAAATTGACCTGCCCGCTGACGAGCGCAGGTCCGATCGATCTCGCAGGGTTCATCGAAGCTCCGCAAATCGGTCCGGCGAACATCGCCTCGACCGCAACGATGCACCCGACGGCTGCGCCAGCCATGATTCCCTTTTCTTTGGCCCCAGTCGAGACGTTGAGAACGACGAACATCAAAAGAAAAGTCAGGACGACCTCAAGAACGAGCGACTGCCACCAGGGTCCGCTCGGAATCGTCCCACCGAGCCCGATGTGCTCGAGAAAAAGCACCCGAAGAAGCGCACTGGCGAAAAGCGCGCCAAAAATCTGGCTGATGATGTAAGGCAGAAGATCCTTCGTCGGATGCCGGCCGGAAACCCAGAAAGCGATCGTCACCGCAGGGTTGATGTGCGCGCCCGAGACGTCGCCGATCGTGTAAATCATCGCCATCACGATCAGGCCGAACGTCAGGGCGATCCCGAGGTGCGTGATCGCCTCGTTGCTGATGTCGTTGACGATGATCGCGCCCGTTCCCGCGAAAACGAGCGCGAAAGTTCCGAGAGCCTCTGCAAAATACTTTTTCATGAGGGGGCGATTGTGTTTGGTCTTTCGTTCACTCAAAGATGGGGATAAGAGAAGTGAAATGAACCCGGTCACTCTTGTTTTAATCCTTTTTACGACGCTGACCTGCGCCGTGGCCAACGCTGAAAAGCCAAACATCATTTATATCATCTGCGATGATCTCGGCTACGGCGATGTTCAGTGCCTCGCGCCAGAAACGAGCAAAATCCCGACGCCGAATGCCGATAAACTGGCTCAGCAGGGGATGATTTTCACCGATGCGCACGGCGGATCGTCGGTTTGTTCGCCGACTCGCTACGGAATCATGACGGGTCGCTACAGTTGGCGCACGCGGTTGCAAAAAGGGGTGGTGACTGGCTTCGCACCGTGTCTGATCGATAAAGATCGGCCGACAGTCGCGAGTTTTCTGAAGTCTCAAGGCTACCACACGGCGATTGTCGGAAAATGGCACCTCGATTTTGAATACCACGATCCGGATTCCGGAAAGGCTTTCACGCAGAAGCAGCACAAGACGCCGCCGGTTGGCGCGAAGATTCCGGACGGCCCGATTCATCGTGGGTTCGACTATTTTCATGGCTTTCACCACGCGAGAAACATGGACGCGGTGATCGAGGATGATCGCGTGATCGCGCACGACCCAGAGATCAACATGCTGCCGCGCCTGACGCAGAAATCGGTCGAGTTCATCAATTCACGAGCCGGAAAAGTAGAGCCGTTCTTTCTCTACCTACCGCTCGGCTCGCCGCACACGCCGATCCTTCCGTCGCCGGAATGGCAGGGCAAAAGCGGACTCGGCGACTACGGAGATTTCGTGATGCAGACGGACAATGTCGTCGGCGAAGTTTCAGCAGCGTTGGAAAAAAACGGAATGACGGACAACACGATCGTCATTTTCACGAGCGACAACGGCTGTTCGAAAGCGGCCGGGATTCCGAAATTGGCTGAGCAGGGTCATCTCGTCAGCGCGCATCTTCGCGGCTCGAAAGCGGACATCTGGGACGGCGGTCACCGGATCCCGTTTATCGTGAGATGGCCGGGGCGTGTGGAGCCGGGTTCCACGAATGATCAGCTGATTTGCCTGACTGATCTGTTCGCGACTTTTTCTGAACTAACCGGTGCCGAGTTACCGGCGGGAAGCGCCGAGGACAGCGTCAGTTTTCTGCCTGCGCTTGGCGGGAAGCAGATCGAATCGACCCGAGGCGGCGTGATTCATCATTCGTTCAGCGGTCATTTCGCCTATCGCCGCGAAAATTGGAAGCTGATTCTCGCGCGTGGCTCAGGCGGTTGGTCATCCCCAAATGAAAAGCAAGCCGGCGCGAAGGCCCCGAAAGCTCAGCTCTACAACTTGGCAAAAGACCCCGGCGAAATGACCAATCTTTACGAGGCGAATCCTGAGATCGCCCAGCAGCTGCTGGAGGCGCTTGAGGCCGATGTTGAGCGCGGACGCAGCACCGAAGGGACGGAGTCAAAAAACGATATCGAAGCCGGAACGATCAATCTCTGGAAAAGCGAGAAGAAATCCTGACCGAGATCCTACAGAAATCTTAAAAAAATTGGTTGTCAGGAAGGCAATCGGAATTTATACGGGGCGGTTCATTCCCACAGCATATTTAGAATTTCCAAATCATGGCACGATTACTAGGCGTCGAAATCCCAAACGAGAAGCGAATTGAGATTTCGTTGACTTACATTTACGGCATTGGGCCGTCTTGGACCTCAAAGATCCTCAAGGCAGCTGGGGTCGACATGAACATTCGCACTGGCGAACTTACAGACGAGCAACTGGCCAAGATCACTCACGTGGTTCAATCCGCTGGAATCGTGATCGAAGGCGATCTTCGTCGCGATATTCAGAGCAACCTGAAGCGCCTCAACTCAATCAGCTGCTACCGGGCACTTCGACATCGTCGCGGTCTTCCCGTTCGCGGTCAGCGCACCAAAACCAACGCCCGCACTCGTAAGGGCAAAGCTAAGACGGTTGGCGTCATCCGGAAGTAATCGGCGCGCAGTTTGCGCCGGCTTCTATAGATTTGTGTGAAGGATCTCGACCGAATCCTCGAAGACCTGCGCCAAGCCGCGCAGGCGGAATTTGAGGATCGGAAACGACACGAAGTCCGGATCGCGAAGTCCGCCAACGCGGACACCGTGGAGGCGTGTCAAGCCGCCTTGGCTTCCGATGAAGTCGCTTTGCGCCGAACCGCGGTCGAAATTTTGAAGCGAGTTTGCTCGGAATTTCCACAAGCAAGCGAGTCGCTTCTCCAGCAACTGCTGAGCGATCCCGACGCAAAAACGCGTCGCCGAATCGCGGCCGGGCTCGGCGAAACTGGCGATTCTTCGCTGATCCCATCGCTGACCAACGCCCTCAACTCAGAGGAGCACCGATTTGTTCAAGCCTCGATCATTCTGGCTCTAGGGAAGCTCGGTTGCAGCGATTGGCCTGCGCCGTTCGATACCTGGGATCAAAATCACGGGCCGATTTTCGATGCGCTGAAAAAGGCTGGAGCCCAGATTCTTGAGCGCCCAACTGAGGAAATTGCGCGTGGAGTCGGGCATTACGTGCTTTCGCTCTATTCAGGATTGGAAGGCGCGTTAGCTGATGAGCTTCACGCGAGAGGACTTTCGGCCGGAGCAGCGATTCCACCTGTTTTTCTAGGAACCTCAGCCTCGACCGACGAAGAAGTTAAGGCGCTTGGTGAAGTCCGTTCTGCTGTTCTGGATTTCAGGTCCGCAAACTCGACGTCATCTTCGATCGATGGCTGTTTTGAGCCTGCCGTTGCGGAAATCAAATCGGCTCTCGGCGAAGCCGCCGAAAATCTCGCGTTCCGCCTGACGCTTCCGACTGAGTCGAGCAAGAGCAAGTACACGAAAAGTGTTCAGCAAGCCGTGGCGAGGATTGAAGAAATCAGCGGTGGCTGGCGAAACGCACCAGCTGCCTATTCGCTGGACATTCGTGTGATCCGCGTCGCTAACGAGTACGAAGTGATCTGGCGTTCGAGCCAGTGGCCGACGCCGCAAAACCGCGAACGTAAGTCAATTCCGGCTTCGATTCATCCGTCAGTCGCGGCGGG
The DNA here is from genome assembly GCA_047620505.1 of Verrucomicrobiales bacterium. Lineage (GTDB taxonomy): Bacteria > Verrucomicrobiota > Verrucomicrobiia > Verrucomicrobiales > DEV007 > JBLHKS01. The sequence goes on from JBLHKS010000001.1 coordinate 64,734, forward strand.
GCTTTGCGTAATCGCCGGACGTAAGCAGCTGCTGACCAAACGCGCGTTGACGATTTGTGATCCGGCTTGTGGCGCGGGAACGATTTTGATCGAAGCCAGAGCGATGTTTCCGAATGCGAAGTTGATCGGCTCAGATTGGTCGGCTGATGCGGTTGCGGTAGCACGGGAGAATCTGGAATCCGCCGGCGTGAAGGCGGAATTGAGCCGAAGAGACTTTCGACAGCTGGGGATTCCGCCGAAATCGGTCGATATTGTGATCTCGAACCTGCCTTTCGGAATTCGCGTTAAAATTCAAAACATCGAAGGCCTCTACGCACAATTTCTAGCCGCCGCGCGCAAGATTTTGAAGCCTGACGGCGTTCTTGTGATTTACACTGCGAATCAAAAATCGATTCACGCTGCTTTCAAAGGCGGCATGGGGCCGAGGTCGCTCACGCGAGTCGACGCATCGGGATTGAGCGTGTTCGTTACCCGAATCGAGGCCGCCGAACTGAAGGCGCTTCGAAAATTGCCTTAGATCGAAAAAGACCTCAGATCTAAACCCAGAAAATTCAACTCAAGTTCGAAATCACGACTTTTGACCTTTCTTCCGTGATACTTCGGGCGTAAAAGCGCGACTCTGCTATGGACACTCCTCCCTTTTCCGAACTCGGCCTGCCCGCACCCATCCTCGAAGCAATCGAGGCCCTTGGTTTCGAGCGTCCATCAGACATTCAAGCCGCGGCGATCCCGCCCGCACTCGAGGGACGAGACCTGATCGGCCTTTCCGAAACCGGCTCCGGCAAGACGGCCGCGTTTGCCGCACCGGCTCTCGCACGGATCGACGTCGAGCTCCGAGCAGCCCAGGTTTTGATTCTCTGCCCGACGCGAGAACTCGCAAACCAGGTTTGTGAGGAGGTTCATCGCCTTGCGAAGAAGATGCCTGGCCTGCGCGCCGTTCCTGTTTACGGCGGCGCTCCGATGGATCGCCAGGTTCGCGCGCTCAAGGCTGGTGCCCAGCTGATTGTCGGAACGCCGGGTCGCCTGCTCGATCACCTGAGACGCGGAACGCTTAAGCCGGATCAGGTCCGGATGGTGATTCTCGACGAGGCAGACCGGATGTTGGACATGGGATTTCGGGAAGAAATGGAGACCTTGATGGAGCAGGTCCCGGAAGGTCGCCAGACGTTGTTTTTCTCGGCAACGATGAACAAGGGCGTCGAGCGGTTGATCAAAAAATTCGGCAACGAGCCCGAAATGATCGCGATCGAGCGGAAAACACTGACAGTTGAGGCGATCGAGCAGGTTTGTTATGAAGTCAGGCAGCGATCGAAGATTGAGCTGCTTTCGCGGCTGCTCGACATGGATCAGCCAAAGTTGGCGCTGGTTTTTTGCAACACGAAACGGGTCGTCGACGAATGCACCGATGCGCTTCTTGCGCGGGGTTACTCGGTAGACCGCCTGCACGGCGACATTTCGCAGAACCTGCGCGACCGCGTGATGCGCCTTTTCCGCGATGGGACGATCGATGTGCTCGTGGCGACCGATGTGGCGGCTCGCGGACTCGACGTGGACGATATCGATGTGGTTTTTAACTACGATTTGCCCCAGGATCCCGAAGATTACGTTCACCGAATCGGACGGACAGGCCGAGCCGGGCGTTCCGGTCGCGCGATCACGTTTTTGTTTGGTCGAGACAATTATCGGATCCAGACGATCGAGCGCTACACCCGCCAGAGGATTCCGCGGGCTCGGATTCCTTCTCAGGAAGAAGTAGAAGGCCGGTTAGCCGATCGGATGTTCGATACGGTTCGGGATCGACTCGAATCAGGCGAGTTCAAGGACTGTACTCAGTTGATTGAGCGTCTTCTCGAGCAGGGCCACACCGTGACCGATATTTCGAGCACGCTTTTTTCGATTCTGCATGAAAGTTCAGGCCGAGAGGTCGAGGAAATCATCGAAGATCGGCCTCAACGCAGAGATGACCGCGAGCGCGATCGCGGCGACCGCGGCAGTCGGGATCGGCCTCAACGAAGGGATGATCGCGAGAATCGACCGCGGGAAGAGCGGAAATTTCAGCGCCGCGACGACCACGAAGGCGGTCCGGAGCAGGGGATGACTCGGCTTTTCATGAATTTGGGCAAGCTTCAGCACCTCAAGCCGGGCGACATCGCGGGCATGCTTTACAACGAAGCGAAATTGCCGAAGGGAACGGTTGGCCGAATTTCGTTGTTTCCTAAGCACACATTGATTGAAGTCAGCACAGAGGTCGCCGATCAGGCAATTGAAGCTGGCAAAGAGGCGAAATTGCGCGGAAAAGGGTTCAAAATTGACTATGACCGCCGTAGCAGCGAGAAATAGCTTTAGATGGTTGAGAAACTAAAGACAGTTGCTCTGGAAATTCTTAGCAAGGTCAGGAAGCAAGCTCCGCCAGCGGCTCGGAGAACCCTGATTTTGTGGCCGCTGATTATCATAACCCTTGTGAGTGTTTACGCACTTCCAGATTCGGGGAGTGGGGGAGAGTTTTTTCCACTAACCTCGTATCCAATGTACTCCCGAAACGGGAGCTGGACATACTTGGTTTACATAACGGATCAAGATGGTTTACCGTTGGCCGCTGAAACCGAACTTGGACAGAGAACTTCGGTCCTCAAAGACATCTATAAAGCTGAGATGGATAAGCTCGCGAAAAAATTCGGCCTGAAGTCGAAACTTTATCTGACTCCAGAGCAGAGGGAACCAGCAGGATTGGCGGTTTTGCGTCACCTCGCTTTTGAAAAGGAGGCTTCGACAATCATGGTAAGGGAGACGGGGGCCACTGCGATCGAAGCTGTCGAGGTGCGAATTCGTGTAGCGAATGATAAAACCATAACCATTACCGAGGATAAAGTCGCTCGGTTGGAATTGACCGAATTGTGAAGTCTTTTTTCCGAAACGACCTCGGCAAGATCAGGTTCGAGGGCTACGAATGGTTGATTATGCGGATCGGCTTCGCACTGATCGCCCTTCACACGGCTTATGGATTGAAGGGGGAGATCATTGGCTATGATCGCGTTTTAAAGGAACCGAAGAGTTTGGCGACCTGGTTTAATATCGATTTCATGGGCAACGATGTCCTCGTGAACCAGCTTCAGTGGGTTTTTGTCGTTTTGATGGTGCTTTACGTCTTACAGGTCATCCCGTCTCTGGCCGTATTGGGGATGTTATCGATTTACTCCTTGGCAGGTGCCTTTTACGCATCGAATGGCTCGAAACCGCATCACCTCCAGCTAGTATCTTATATGATGATCGGGCAGGTTTTTGCCTCGATCGTCCAGATTTGTCGACAACCGAGTTGGAAATCATTCTTGATGCCTGCCGGGTTACCGAGGGAGGCGATAGATGGATTCCGAAAACCATCGGTTTATCGCGATCGATGCGTTTTCTATGGAATGCAGATGTTGGCGGCGGCTTATGTCATTACAGGTTTGTCGAAACTCGTCCGATCCGAGTGGACATGGATTCAAAATGTTCCAAACTTGGTCGTCCAGATTGAGAAGACGCTCAAGATGGACTACTATAATACGCTTAAAGATTCGGATGACAGGGCCGCGAGGGGGATGATCGAATTGGTGAGCGATCATCCGTATCTTGGGATGATCATTTTTGGTGGAGCACTTTTAACCGAACTTTTCGCCTTTCTTGCTCTGTTCAATCGCGCCTTATTGTTGTTCTTCGGATTCGCGATCATTGCTCTTCATAAATCGATTGGCGCGGTGATGGATTTGCACTTTTTCTCTCACGAAGTGATCGCTCTGTTGTTCTTTATTAATCTTCCTTTCTGGACGGTGGCGATTTGCAAAAAGTTCAAGAAACAGCCGATCAAATTGGCATGACGATTCGGCTGAATGGAATTCGCGTAGAAACGCACGTCGGCGTTCCAGCCGAAGAACGGGCTCACCCGCAGACCCTGAAAATCGATCTCTGCCTCAGTTCTACTCAACCCTTCGATCGCCTCGATGACGACATCACGAAGACGATCGATTATCACGCCGTTTGGACCCGAGTTCACGAGATCGCGACCAACCGACCGCGCAAATTGATCGAGACTCTGGCCGATGACCTGGCTCAGCAGCTGCTGGCGGATTTTCCGTTGATCGCGGAAATCAGCGTCGTGATTCATAAGTTTATCCTTCCGGAAACCGACTCCGTTTCGGTTTCGACAACTCGGCGGAGAGAAAAAACTGAGATCGATTGAAAAGAAGCGTGCGTTCGGGATGATATCTGCGTAAGCCTAATTCTGATCGCCCGTTATTTTTCCCCCGATGGAGCATAAAAAGCGCAAACCCGACGCAGACGCCGAATTGGTCGCCCGTGCCCGCGAAGGAGACACGTTGGCGTTTGACGAATTGGTGCGCAAACACACGCAGCGGCTTTACGGCTTAGTTTACAACATGACCTCGAATCACGAGGACACGAACGACCTGCTTCAGGACATTTTCGCCAAGGCCTATCGATCGCTGAAGCGATTTCAGGGGAAGAGCGCGTTTTACACTTGGATTTATTCGATCTCGGTGAACATGAGCCTGAATTTCCTCAAAAAGCGCAACCGACAGAGGAAACTGAGCCTCGATGACGTGGATTTGAACATCCAGAACGACAGTGACTTCATCGAGCAGACTTCGAAGTCCGATCCGGTGCGCGAAGCCAACATTCATGAGCTCCAGCAAAGATTGAACGTGGCGTTGCAGGCCTTGTCAGACGACCACCGTGCCGTGGTCACGATGTTCGACATTATGGGAATGCCGCACAATGAGATCTCGAAAATTCTTAAAGTTTCGCCAGGAACCGTTCGATCCCGCCTTTTTTACGCCCATCGCCAATTGCAGAACTACCTCGAAGAATTCCGCAGATAGCGCCGTCATTGGTGCGAGCAAATCAGCCTAACTCACCCGCCATGAACCGATCCGACGACCAATTTGAGTCTACCCAAAAACTGATCGCCCTGAAGCGTTACGAAACTCCAGGGGATGCGTATTTTGAGACGTTTTTCGAGGAGTTTAAAGAGCGGCAACGCGCCGAAATCCTCAAAATTACGGCATGGCAGCTGCTGAGAGAGCGGCTCGACACTTGGCTTAGCGGCTGGCACGGCTACCGCTGGTTGGCCGCCGGGGCTGGAGCAATTTGTGCGGCGGTGATCACTGCGATCGCGATTTCTCCAGAAGCGAATCGAGATGAATCCAACCCTGCCGCAACTCAGATTGCCGCGGTCGAACAAGCCGCGCCAAGTTCTTTGTTGCGCGAGTTCTAGAATCCTTGTTTTGAGCAAATTCCCGCCCATCGCCCAGCGCTGGAATTTCCAAGCCGGATGGCTTTTGGTCTTCCTCCTTGCCGGAATCGGGAGCGTTTGTGCGCAAAACGACGATCAGCTGAGGCCGGTTAATCCGCGCGCTGCGGGTTTGATCGAGCAGGGGCCGATTACCGAGATCGAAGATCCGGCAATCATCGCTCTTCGAATGTTGAAAGGTGTGAAGCACTCGATCGTCCGGGTTTTCTGGAAAAAGGACGAAGGCGCGGTTCACACCCCCGGTTTCTGTGTGGCTGAAGGAATGTTTTTGAGCGTCCGAGGCGAGGCCAAGCTCCACGAAGACGTCATTCTTCGAACGGAATCGGGCACCGATCATCGCTCGAATGTTGTCTTGGTCGATCTCGCGTCCGGGCTGGTTTTGATCCGGGGCGCGAAGGACGATCAATCCGTTCTTCCGCTCAAACTCGGCGGTAGTCGGAATATCTACATTGGCGATCAGCTCTTCGGATTGGGCCTGAATACAGAAGGCCTTGCGGAGCGGGGAATCGTCGGTGCTCTGATCGGTCGAGACCGGTCGGTTGACGGAAAATCGCTTCCGATCGCGCATCTCAGGCCGGAAATTCCAGATGGCCTTTCCGATGGCGGCTTGCCGATCATCAATCGTGAAGGCGAGGTGATCGGGATCGATTTAGGAAAGACGTTAGACGATGAAGGTGAGGAATTTCACGCCCTCCCGGCCGAAGTCGCGGTGAAATTGATCACCGATCTTCAGGATTTCGGTCAGCGCAAGGATGCCTGGCTGGGATTGACGTTCAACACCGGAACGACCACCCCAAAAGTTGTTTCCGTTCGCCCTGGATCGCCTGGTGATCGCGCTAACATTCAGCCAGGCGACGTTGTGATTCAGTTCGCCGGCGCGCGGATCGACACGATCGATGACTTGGCTGACGTTTGTTATACCTTGAGTCCTGGACGTGAAGTTCCGGTAGACGTTTTACGTGGAGTGACCCGGGTGCAGCGTTCTTTGGAGCCCACGGCTGCCTCCGATCGGCCCGGTGGCGGCGAGCCCGGTGCGGCACCCTGAATTTCGGATCGCCTCACTTGCGCCAACAGTTGCTGAGTGTATTCTGGCGGCCTCCTTCCTGGATGAAACATTCACCAAAGAACCTTTTCGCAAAACACGCCCGAGTCTCTTGGGTCGTCGCGATGCGAATTTGGCTTCTTGCCTGACCTCAGGCTCAAGGGTGAATCGTTAGTTTTGTCTGTCCCGTTTCAGGGCACGTTCTTTCGGAAGCTCTTGGGCTATTTCGAGAACGATATGAAGTCCACACCAACAATCGCACTGGCTCGCCAGATCCCGATTCCCGCTCAAAACGCTCCCTTTGTAGGCAATGTCACGCGCGGAAGTCTCTTTATGGGCGCTTCGATTGTTTTCTTCGCGAGCCACGCGCTGCTGATCAAAGTGCTTTACGTTTCGCATGGAGTCAGCCCCTGGCAGACGCTCTGGTTTCGCTTTTCGGTTGGTTGCGTCGTGACGGCCGCCGTTTTTTTGCCACGGGGCGAGCTGAAACCCTGGCGAGTGTGGAATCGTCGATTGCTTATTTTGCGTGGCATTTTCGGCGTCGTTGGAACCGCGCTCTATTATTATACGATCCCGCTGGTGGGTGCCGGAATCGCAACGCTTCTCGGGTGCTCGTACGTTGTGTTTTCGATCCTGCTCGCCGCCTGGCTTTTGCGTGAGAAATTGACTTTGGCACGCGGAATCTGGGTAGGGATCACTTTTGTCGGCCTGGCCACCCTGACGTATTCTCCTGAATCGAGCCATGGACCGGCAACCGTCTGGACCTACGTTTTTGCCTTTGCCGGCGGGCTTTGCGCGGCCTGCGTTATCGTCACGATCCGAAAACTGCATCGGACTGAAGCCACACCCACGATTTTCTGGGCTCAGTGCGCTTGGGGACTTCTTTTGACGACACCGATTCTGGCTTTCGTCTGGGTAACTCCAAATCTCGTCGGCTGGTCCTTGCTTTTGCTCTGCGGTCTACTTTCTGCGCTCGGCCAGCTGTTCATGACGGCCGGATTTCGTCACCTTCCGGTCGCGATCGGCTCAGGATTCCAGATGGGCCTGCCTGTGCTCGCGACATTGGGCGGAGTCGCGTTTCTTGGTGAGCAACTTGGGTTCCTTCAATGGATCGCGGCAGCGGTTGTCGTCATAGGCACGTGGCGGACGGTCTCAATCCGAAACTGAAGTCGCTCAGCAGCTGCTGGGAGCTGAGAATACTAAGCTTTGAGTAGCCAAGTCTTCATTGGCCCTTTTCCCTTAACCTCGATCTCTCCCCTGGACTCGAATTCGAATTCCGGGTTGTTTTCGAGAATGTGGAACAGATTTTCCGAAATATGGACCTTCGCGGGAACGCCGTGAGACTCCATTCGGCTAGCGATGTTAACGGTGTCGCCCCAGAGATCGTAGATGAACTTGCTGGTTCCGATCACGCCCGCGACCACCGGCCCGCTATTCAAACCAACGCGAACATTGAGGCTGACTCCTCGCGCATCGGCGATTTTGTGAATGGAATCGAGCATGCCTTTGGCCATCCTCATCATTCGTTCGGCGTGGTCAGGTTGCGGGTCAGGCAACCCGGTGACCGCCATGTAGCAGTCGCCGATCGTCTTGATTTTTTCGACTCCGTTCTCTTTTGCGACCCGATCGAAGTCGGTGAAAATATCGTTCAGAACCGAAACGACGTCAGTTGCGTCGAGCTTCCCAGACATCTGAGTGAATCCGACGATGTCCGCAAAAAGGACCGTCACGCATTCAAAAGAATCTGCGATGACCTGCTCGCCACTCTTGAGTCGAGTTGCAATCGGACCAGGTAGAATATTTAAAAGCAGTTCCTCGTTTTCTCGATTCTTCTGTTCAATGATCTCCGTTTTGCCGCGGATGTTTCCGATCATCTTGTTAAATGTGGTCGCGAGCTGACCAATTTCTCCTCCAGTGATCACCGGGCTTTCGACATCGAGGCGGCCTTTTTCGACCTCCTTGGCTGTGTCGCTCAAAAGCCCGATAGGCGTTGTGATGTGGCTGGCGAGTCGGACTGCGATTATCAGACCACCAATGAAAACGCCCACTATGATAACGAGGACCATTCTGATAAGATCTCTGCTGGATTTGATGGTTGAAACGACCTGCTTTGTCCCTTCGTCTCGGCCGCGATCTGCAAAGGCGCTTGTCGTTTCTCCCACCGCTCTGGCGGCGTTTCCTAACTCTTCGGTTTTGGCGGCGATTCGAACATCGATTTCCACCAGCTTTGAAAATCGGTCCAAGTAAACACCGATGCCGATCGCCATCGCAGTAATCAGTTCCTCGGAGTGCTCCGCATCTCTTCCCGCTTTCTCAAGGTTTGCGGCAGATTGTTTGACCAATTCGACATACTGCTCTTCTCCGCGCAAAAGGTAGTCCTTTTCGTGCCGTCTCAACTGGAGAAGGGAAATCATGAGTGGTTCAAGAGCCGGATCCTCCTTAATCATGGCTTCAAGTGCATGCGCCTGACTACGAAACTCCCCGATCAAGCCGGTGTCGATGAAGCCATGCTCTTTATTTAGCTCAACTAAATCTGTGAACCCTTCGAAGTAGATAAATGCTTCTTCGGCCGCCTTATCGAGTTGTGGCCTGAGTTCCTCCTGAGTCTCTTCAGAAAACTTGGCGAGAATTGTTCCAATGTCATTTACTGTTGTTTTGCCTTCTTCAAAAACTGCGTTGAACGCATCGACATACGTTCTTTCGGCTGTTTCGAAGTCGGCATCACGCCAGTGAAGGAGAAAATCATTTTCATATTCGCGGGCTTGCAGCAGCTGATTGTGGGCCGTTGTGGAGAGAGACATCAGACGATAGCCGTGGTCGATCGCTTCCGTAAATCCTCTCCGCAATTCCAGAAGTCCGTATATGCAAAGTGCCGCCGTCGCCGCGAGGCAGATAAGCAGAGCTCCGAATCCAACCGAAAGCTTTGAACGGATTTTAAAGTTGCGCAGAAACTTGAATGGCAGGGAAACCGAAGTTGAAGCTTTGGATCGTTCGTCTTCAGTTTCTTTGTCAGAATTGCTCATTTTTTGGAAATCGCGGAGGGTTAAGGGCTAGTTTTCCCTAATACGACGATGCTCGTCAAGGATGATATTAAAAAATAGAAGTTAGAACAGCCAAGCACTTTCGATGAACGAATTGACGCCTGCCTGGCCGCCTCTTAGGGTCGACTCATGCGAAAATCTCTGCTCTGCTCCCTGATTCTTGTCCCAGCAGCTGCTGGCCTGGCACAGGACTCGGATTTACCTAATATTCTGTGGTTCACCGCCGAGGACATGAGCCCGGCTCTCGGTTGCTACGGCGATGATTACGCTTATACGCCGAACATCGACAAACTTGCCGGGGAAGGTGTTCGTTATACCAACGCATTTGCGACCGCGCCGGTTTGCTCGCCCGCGCGGAGCACGCTGATCACAGGCGTCTATGCAACGTCGATGGGAACGCAGCGGCTCCGCAGCCAGTTTCCCATCCCCGATCATGTGGTCGGATTTCCGAAGTACCTCCGAGACCTGGGATTTTACACGACCAACAACTTCAAGACCGATTACAACTGCGATCAGCACCAGCGATTGATCGATGAGAGCTGGAATGAAGTCAGCGACACGGCGCATTGGAGGGGGAAAAAGGACGGTCAGCCGTTTTTCCACATCTTTAACGATATGGATTCTCATCAATCGCGATCGATGGTCTGGCCATATTCTGAATTTGCAGAGAAAATTCAAAGCCAACTGCCGAGGGACCTTCATCACGATCCTGACAAGGCACCGATTCCGCCGTATTGGCCCGATACCGAGATCATTCGTCGAGAGCAGGCTCGCTTTTATGATTGCGTAAGCGTGATGGACAAGCATCTGGGTGAAATGCTCGCTCAGTTGGAAGAAGACGGCCTGGCGGACAACACGATTGTCTTTTTCTATAGCGATCACGGATCCGGCATGCCGCGACACAAACGCAATTTGCAGGAAACCGGAATCCACGTGCCGCTGATTATTCGGTTTCCTGAAAAGTGGAAGCACCTTGCCCCTGCCGAACCGGGCGAAACCGTCGACCGACTGGTGAGTTTCGTAGATTTTGCTCCGACGGTCTTCAGTTTGCTCGGCATCGACATTCCGGACCACATGATGGGAACTGCTTTTCTCGGCAAGAAGGCTGGAGAGCCCAGGGAATACGTTTTTGCTGCGCGAGATCGCGTTGACGAGGCGAATGACGTTTCGCGCTGCGTGCGTGACAAGCGTTGGCTCTACATTCAGAATTACATGCCGCATATTTCGCCGAATCAGCCCTGTTTCTGGCCTGGCCAAGGTGATATTCGCAAAGAGATTCACGCATTGGCTGACGCGGGCGAAATTCCAAAAGATACGCCCGCCTGGGCCTATGCAGGGCCGCGAAAGCCCCGAGAAGAGCTCTACGACACCGAAGCGGATCCGCTGTGCTTGAATAATCTCGCCAAAGGCGGCGAGCATAAAGAAGAAGTCGGTCGATTGCGGAAAGAGCTCAGAAGCTGGAGCTCGCGAACCGGCGATACGGGTTTTATTTCTGAAATTATTGCAGCGAAAATGGCTGAAGAGAAGCCGCTCTTTGCCTACAAGAAAAATGATCGAATCTGGCGTGAACTGCGCGATGCAGCTCAGCTATCCGGGATGGGCGCTCCGCATCAGCCGAAGATGCGAGAAGCTTTAGAAGACGAGGATCCGGCGATCCGATATTGGGGAGCTGTAGCGCTCCGGGCGCTTGGGAAAAAGGCCAGCGGATCAAGTGAAGCCCTGATCGCGGCTTTGGAAGACGACTCTGCAGCCGTTCGAATCGAGGCAGCAGCTGCTCTGGCTGAAATTGGTGATCTAGAGCGCAGTTTAGAGGCCCTGACGAAGGACTTGGCCGGCGAAGATCTCATTGCTGCGCTCTACGCAGCTCGTGCGATCGAGCTGATCGGACCAAAGCGAGCTAAATCGGCGATTCCCGCGATGAGGGCTGCATCGGAACGCGCCAAAACTGGAATGGGAGAGGTCGTGAACCCGCTGATCCCGGGCGAAACAGACAAATTTATGTTTCTCGGATTCTCTGTCGATTCGTTCCTCGCAAAGGCGGACCAACAATAGCGTCAACGACGCTTAAGCCAGGATTCCAAGCCGTAGCGCTCTTTACTAAGTTGAGTCGCCTCGAATTCGATTTCTTGATCGATCTCAAGGCGAACAACCGACTCGGCAAGGTTTTCAGCGAACCGGTCGAAAAGAAGTTCATCAGGCCATGGATCAAGCTGAACGCTTCCTTGATGCAATAAACCATAGCGACCGCGGCGCTGGGCTGCTCCTGCGACTTTTCGCGAATTGACGAGGACATCCAGATGCGAATGGCCTCCTCCAGCCGCAAAGCACTGATTTGGCTCTGGGGCGAAATTGCTGTCTGCCAATGAGGCAGTTATTCCGTTCGCTTCAAGAGTTGGCGTGAAGGCTCGATGAATCGTTTGATAGCTTTCGCTTGGACGGTCACGAGCGAGCGGCAACCCGCGAGGGACGATCAAAGTGTAAGTACGATCGTAACGATGATCAACGATTCCGCCGCCAGTCCATCTGCGGATCAGTTGAGGACCGGAACCGACTTGGGCTTCGATTTCGTTGAATTTTTGGAAATAGCCAAACGAGATCCAATCGCTTTCCCAATTATAAATCCTTAAGATTGGATTCATCGGACTTGACCGAAGAAGCGCTTCGTCCACGGCCATGTTTTCGGGGCCAGACCGAGGTATCGGGTCGTCTAAAATCTGCAGCTCACGGAATACAGGCATTGGTACGGATTCTGAGACCTGAATTGCCGGATTTGACTACAAAAAAAGGGAGCCGACTTTCGGCTCCCTTTGGTGTTTGAATTAACGAAATTATAAAAGCAACGATCAGCCTTTGATGCTGTAACGAGACTTTTTCAACTTGCCCGTCTTTTTGACGCCCGGCATTTCCTTCAGCTTTTTCGCTACGGTCTGATAATTGACGCCGCTGGTATCGCTGATTTCTTTGCAGGAAAGACCAGCTGCTCCGGCCGGACCGAGCACATCAAGAATTGATGTGGTAACGGCTGCACTGCTCATACGCTTACGACTACCTCCGCGCCTTGTTTTCTTTTTAGCGGCTTTCTTCTTCGGTGCCGCATCGGCACTGGCAGCTGGTGCAGCAGCAGTAGATGCAGAGGCTGGTGGGCGTCCACGTCGCACTGCAGTTGTGGCGGCAGTAATTTGGCCAGCCTGCATCTGTGCTTCACGAAGTTGGGCCTCGAGAATTTCAACACGGCGCTGATGTAACGCTGCGAGTTGATTCTCTAGGCGAGATATCTCACGGCTCAATTGGGCAAGTTCACTCATAGATCTCTCTGTTTCCATACAAGACAGTTTCTGTCAACTATCTTTTCTTAATAGAAGTTTACTTATCTACTACATTATCAAAGTTAGAAAATAACTCCTCTATCGCGAGCCAAATCTCACTTCAATACCTGCAAGAGCCGCTCCTCGGGCTGATGGAGAGCTAAACAGTAATTCAATACCGTCGGCGACATCAACGTCCTCAATGGTTCGAGTCACGACTCGGTTTCCGCCAGATTCTTTAACGATATCGATATTCGAAATCGCTTTACTGCCTTGAACAGATACATCGAATTGGCGTTCGCCGGGGGCTACGTTGCCAAGCTCTGCGAAATACAATCGGATCGAGCACTTCGACGAACTCTTGACTCCTTCTGGCCGTTTAATCGTTAGTTTTTCGATGCCTTCGACGCTGGACGCTCCGATCCAAGCGTTGGTTTCGTTCTCAAGAGCCGAAGAATGAACGCGAGTAAATTTGACATTGCCGTCCAGTTCAACGGGTGGATTTCTTTCGCCTCCGCTGACTGAAGGATACTCAAAGAAAAGAGTCCCTTCGTTCGATCTTCTATCTCCGGGAGCACCGAAGTTTATACCGATTCGATCGTCATCGGTTTTCCCTCCGTAGGTCCAGAATTCGGCTTCAGGCATGTGGATGAGGGCTAGGGAAGTCTGATTCTGATAAGAACAACTGCAGGTTCGGGTATAATCGGGCGCGTTAAGTACCCCGTTGGCTGGAATCAGGTTGTTGGTGCAACTCGAGCGGAATCCTCCCAGATTTCCGGTTCCTGAGTGGCTCAACAAATCATAGAAGCCCGCCGCACCGGATCGAAACGTAATCAAGTTCTCACTTCCGATCGCTGTGTTGCAGCCGTAGGTCCGGTGATAGTCCCAACCGGAGTTTTCGCCTGTCAGAAGGTTGATCGCGAAGCCGCCTGATCCGTTCGTCAGAATTTGATCCTTCCAAATAAGACAAGGACCGCCGTATTTGATTTCCTTGTCGGCCCAGACCACTTCTCCGGTCGAGCCTTTGAGAGCTATCATTCCTCGATCTGATTCGTCTTCTGCCCGGTCTCTGTATTTACTGGAAGCCTGGACTACGATGTCATGTTCCAATGAATAGTTCAGGAAGGTGCCAAATACCTGAGAAGACTCTTTCCAGAGTTCTTTTCCTGTTCGTAAATCCAGCGCCAGAAGAGCGGGCTTCCCTTTTAGTTGAATTCCACGACGCGCGAGCGAAGAAGCGCGCTCTTTTGTCATAGAATCGATGCAGAACAGGCGGTCTACGCCGACCGCTATGTTATTATGTCTGAAGTTAAACTCGGCCTCCCGTTCCCAAAGCAGCTTTCCCGAAACTCGGTCAAAGACCATCAATCGCCTGCTGCCTGAAGCATATCTTGTCTGTGGAAGGTCGGTTTCAACTGGTTCTGCCTCTTCTGGTTCGGCGGTCGGGGTGAAAAGACTCGGGTCGAGAGTGAAATCACTACTTCCGCTGCTCGTATTTCTGCCTTCGATCGCTAGAACGTTTCGTCCGGGGCGAAGAGTTACTCCTTTGAGCGAAAACTGCTCGTATCCTGCGGCCTCGTGCGATTTTACGTCATTATTAGATTTCGAGACTCCCTCTCGTAGTATTTCAACGCCGTTCAGCCACACAATGAATCCGTCATCGTAGTTGATTCGCAAAATCAGTTCCGTTCCTGCTTCAGCCTCAAAATCGCGACGAATTCGAACTGCGGAGAATTTTCCGCGCATATCAATTTCGGTCGCGTCATCGCCATCTCCGTAGCCGAATCCAGCTTTTCCGGTTTTCCACTCGCTTGCATCAAATTCAGGCTTTTCCCAATCGTCTGGAGCTTCATCGCCCAGGTGATAGAGCCAGTTTGAACCCTGGGCGATCACCGAAGTGCCACTGTCGAGGATTTGATCCTTACGATCGCCTTTATCATCGTCTGTTTCGACTGGAGCGGCGGTAGCGACGAGATAATCACCGGAAACACTTATATGGCCAAAAAATCCGGGCGTTTCAGATCTGAATTTTCGAACGATTTCACCGTTTTCGGAATCAAGCTCGAGGATTTCTTCGCCATAAACTGCATAAACTCGATCCGACAGCGAAACGTAGTTGCTGCCGATTTCTCCGGCTCCGGCAAAGTGAGCAGTAACGTTATAATATTGGCCAAATCCGGGAAGATCCTTTTCCCACAAGAGCGAACCCGTGTAGACGTCGACCGCACGCAGCAGGTCTGGACCTTCAATAAAAAGACGGCCACCAGCGACTTGAGGCGAAGGGCCATGGCCGTGACGAGGAAGAATTCCGGCGTGCGATGGGCCGCCAAACCAGAGGACTCCGAGCGGTGCTTTTACGAGGGAATCTTTCGATACAACCGTCTGAGCTGCGTTCGCGTATTGATGAGTCCAATCGTCCGAACCGGGCAGGGGACCTTCGCGGCGAAGCACACTGAATTTGCCTTCGCTCGACCATTTTCCGCTTTCGAATTCGCCCTCGACTTGACCATCCAGAATCATCGCACCGCCGTAAGGTCGAAGCGCGGCGAACGCATTTTTGGCGAAGGCCTCAGCAGCTGCTGGCGTTTCGGTTGTGATCAGTCGGCAAAAATAGGGAGGGAGCGAGACTTTCGCTGGATCGCCCACGAGTGCTGCGAACGACTCGCCATATTCGATCAACATCTCGCGCCTCAGCCGATCGATTTTCGCCGGATCCGGGTCGATCGCGATCACATGCGCGGTCGTTTGCTCGACAAGTTCCCTAACGAGAGAGCCGTCGTCGATCCCGAGGACAAGCACGTACCCCGGTGATTTTCCGAGGATCTTCTTTGCGGCCGCAATTTTATCCCGATGCAATTTCGATTGATCTGGAGCGGTCCGCTTGAGCTCGTGCGTCGCGATTTTTTCCGGATCGCCCGCTCCGAAGCAGTGCAGCAGCCCATTTTCGGTCACGACGAACAGCCGATCATCTCCGGCGAGCATCGTGTAAACTTCTGCTCCGTCCTTGAGCTTGGTTTCCCAGACAGGGGCCGATTTTCCCGATTCGTAAGCCGCAATCGCGCTGCCGCCGGACGCAAAAAATCGCGAACCAGCCCGGATCCGCCAACTTCCAGGTATCGACTGATCAAGCTGGGTTTCCGAGCGCTCCTCAAATTCTGCGACCGCTTCGCGAACTTTTTCCCCGCGCCGATCGACCGATTCGCGCACTTTCAGCTCGACTTCCGAGCTGAAAATCCGAACTCGATCGCCCTCCGATCCGAGCAGAGTTTCAGGCGAAAAAACCACAGGAGCGGCGGCCTGAATCGCCTTGCCATTCTCCATCGAATACGCGGATTCGCCGCAAAAATACAGATCGCCCAAAGCCCCGACTTCGTGGCCGCCGTTTCGCTTATCAAACTCGAAATGCCGCAATTCTCCGGTCTCCACATCATAAACTGCAGGCGTCGATCGCCCGCCTGGCACAACAAGATTTCCGCCAGCAGCTGCCAGGTGCCCTTGCGGGACCACACCGGCAAAACTCGGCGTGCTGTGCGGCTGCGTCGTCCAATTCGTTCCGTCGCCGCTGTTCGTCCAAACGATCTCGCCGCTCTCTGGATCGACCGCGTGGATGAAAATGCCCATGAACGACCAAATGCTCGCGGCGAAAAACAGTTTTCCGTCGTGAAGAACGACTCCGCCTCGAGCGGGCCAGCTCGAGATCAGGCGGTGGTTTCCGATGATAAGCCGCTGCGTCGGCCCGCCGTTCACTTTCCAGATCAGCTCGCCAGATTCGGCGTTTAGCGCGTAGAGAAAACCGTCATCGGAGTTGAAAAACACCCGCCCGTCACTGGCGATCGGCGCGAATCGAACTGGGCCCTCGGCGAAGAATTTCCAGAGCTCCTCACCCGTCCGCGTGCTGAAGGCGGTCACGGTGTCTTCGCGGCTGGAAGGAACGAAAATTCGCTCGCCCATGACCACGGGCTCTGCTTGAAGATCGAATTGAAGCTTCGCTTGCTCGACCGGCCAGGCGGGTGCGGGGTTCGGCAGTTGCCGGGTCCAGTGGAGTTTCAGATCGGCCGGCAAATCGTCTGGACTCGCGGAACCACGACCTGAGTCGTAACGCCACATTGGCCAGTCGCCAGCGTGAAGGTTTGAATAGCCGGTCAGAAATCCGGTTATAAGGAGGAGGACAAGATGGAAACGTTTCATCGAAGGAAGCTCGCTCCGATCAGGCGGCGTCTTCCATCCAAAAAGGAGGGAATCTTTATCGATTCAAATTCAGAGCATGAAGCTCAACTCGATCAAAAGAATGATGCCGTCGAATGCCAGAATCGCGGCTCCTCCGAGGCTGAAGCAGGCAAGCACGGTTGCGACGAATTTTCGATTCGCGTCGAGGGCTCGAGTCAGGTGCTCAAGAAGGTTGAACACAGTCGCGAACAGGATCGCCGCGGGCGGAATTCCAAACCAGAAGCCGACTTCGGATTTGACCGCGGTGGCAACGATCAGCGTCGCGATGGTGAAAGCGAAAATCGCGACGCTTGGCCGAGTTTGATAAATCCAAAGAAGGCCTTTCCAGATCGAACCCTGGAAGCGTGGAAGAACAGATGTGTTGGTTTTCATCACAACCGACGCTGCATGCCGGTTGTGAACGAAGTTTGAAGTGTTCGTGAAAAGCGGGTGAAACCGGACTTCGCCAGCAGCTGCTGGGCCGATTCAAATTCAACAGAATAGAACTCCCATAGGAACCGTCCCAACTCCAATTATCAAAAATGCGAAATTTAGCTTTGCATTGATTAAGAAATCTGTATTATCTCAGAATCCGGATTTTCCAATCTCCGAAGAAACCTCCTCAATCCAGCGGATCAAAATTATGGCAAAGTTAACAATCATCGATGACGAACCTGGGATTCTCCAGGTCATGAAAAAGCTCGCAGAACGCATGGGGCACGAAACTTATGCGTATCAGAGCGGAACCGAAGGGTTGAACGGCACGCTTTCGGTTCGACCCGATCTCATGATCGTCGACCTTCGCATTCCGGATCTAAGCGGACTCGACATCATCAAAAGGGCGAAAGCCGAGATTCCGGAGATCGCCATTATCATGGTTACTGGCTACAGTTCGGTTGATTCGGCCGTTCAGGCGATGAAACTCGGCGCTTTCGACTATCTTGCTAAGCCTTTCGAACTCGACGATTTGCAGCGGACGATCAATCGGGCTCTCGCTCAGGAGCACGGTCGCGCGCCGGCTCCGATTTCGATGGATGATGATTCAGAGATCCCAATCGTGTCCTCGCGGCTGATCGGGGAAAGCCGCGGGATGAAGGAAATTCATTCGATCGTGAAGAAAATTGCCGACAACGACAGCCCGGTGCTGCTCGAAGGCGAATTTGGCTCCGGCAAGCAGATGGTCGCTCGTGCGATTCACAACAACAGCAAGCGCAACGCCGCTCCGTTCAAAGTTCTGCCTTGCAGCGCATTGCCTGAAGATTTGCTCGAGGCTGAGCTGTTCGGTGCGGCCGGCAGCCGGGGTGAAACCATTTTCCGCCGCGCTAGTGGCGGAACGGTTTTTCTTGAGGAGATCAACCTCCTGCCAATGCGCCTTCAATCGCAGCTCGAGTCCTATCTTGAAGGCGTTGACGCTCGGAGGATGTCGGGCGCGGTTCCGAGCCATATGGATGTTCGATTTGTGGCCTCGTCGAACGTTCCGCTGGAAACAAATGTGAAGGAGGGTTCTTTCCGCGAAGATCTTTACTACAAGGTCTCGGTGATTCCGATCAACGTTCCGGCTCTGCGAAATCGCCGGGAAGACATTCCGCTTTTGAGCGAATATTTCCTCGATCGTTACTCGCGGACGAACGGAACGGTGAAGCCCGCCGTGGACAAATATTCGGCGGAGTTGCTCGGAAAGTACAACTGGCCTGGCAACGTCAGCGAGCTTCAAAATACTCTTGAGCGCGCTTGCGCGTTTGCGGAAGAAGCACGGATTCGGCCAGCCGATCTGCCTGGCAAAATCACTCAGAAAGTTGAGATCACGGACGACGAGAACCAATCGATGGTTCACCAGCTGCCGATCGGGACTCAGCTCGCCGAATTTATCCGGAAGCAGGAGAAGATGTTCATCCGCGAGACTCTGAAATACAACGGCGGCTCCCGCGAAAAGACTGCGAGCATGCTCGGAATCAGCATCGCCACGCTTTATCGGAAAATGGGCCTGAAACTTGAGCGCGAAAAGCGGATGCTCAGCGCCTGACCCCATAGATTTATCCCAGCACACCAGCCAGCCGGAACGGTTTAAATATCGAACCGGCGAGGAGCGCCACGAGCCGTTTATTCGGCCGTGGCGTTCTGCTTTTTGGATATCTCGAAAGACGAATCGATCGATTTCGTATTTAAAGGATGCGCAGTCTCGCTCCCCGACCAACATTCCGCACGCGGCCTACCGCACATCTACGATGAAAATCGGATTCGCCCAGATTAACACGACCATCGGCGACTTTGCCGGCAACGCCGAACGCATTTCCCAGGCCTACAAGAAGTGCGTCCGCGAAGGCGCAGAAGTCGTGTTGACGCCTGAGATGAGCATTGTGGGCTACCCTCCTCGCGATTTGGTCTTTCGCTCGAATTTCATCCCCGAGTCGCTCCAGGTTCGTGATCAACTCGCGAAAATCGCCGACGAAGTGCCTCTTTTTGTCGGCTACATCGACTACAACGGAGCTGGATCCGGGCCGAAATTCACGAACTCAGCTGCGATGCTTCATAAGGGGCGGGTTCTTGGCCGAGCCGACAAGAGTTTGCTTCCGACTTACGACGTTTTTGACGAAGCGCGTTACTTTCAGCCAGGCTCGCGACCTCAGATTTGGCAGGCGGGGCCGCGTCGCTTCGGAATCACGATTTGTGAAGACATTTGGACGGAAGAAAATCTGCCGAACAAGCTCTACGTCGACAATCCGCCAAATTTCGTCGCGCAGCGCGGAGCTGACTTGATTGTGAACCTCAGCGCATCGCCGTTCAGCGCAGGAAAGCCAAAACGGCGGGCAGAAATGCTGAAAAAGGTTTCGAGTCAGCTTCATCGTCCGATTGCTTACTGCAACGCGGTAGGCGGGAACGATCATCTGGTCTTCGACGGATATTCGATGGCGGTAAACACGGAGGGGAAACTCGCCCACGTTTTGCCCGGATTTGAGGAGTGCGTCGAGGTTCGCGATCTGACTAAACCGGGCCAGCAGCTGCTGGAGGAAGAGATCCGCGATATCCGAAAAGCGCTTGTGCTTGGCGTCCGCGATTACGTCGGAAAATGTGGCTTCAAGCAGGTCGTGCTCGGCCTCAGCGGCGGAATCGATTCGGCGTTGACGGCGGCAATCGCGGCTGAGGCGATCGGTCCGGAAAATGTGTTAGGCGTGATGATGCCGAGTCAGATTTCGTCCAAGGGAAGCGTCGATGACTCGGTGAAATTGGCGAAAAATCTCGGAATCGAGATCGAAAAGGTTCCGATCGGCCGCTCGCTGAACGCGATGAAGGCATCGCTCAAAGGCGCGTTCGGCGACCGCGAAGAGGACGTGACCGAGGAGAATCTCCAAGCGCGCATGCGAGGGATGATTTTGATGTCAATCTCGAACAAATTCGGCAGGCTGCTGCTGACGACGGGCAACAAAAGCGAGCTGGCGGTCGGCTACTGCACGATTTACGGCGACATGTGCGGCGGCTTGGCCGTGATCAGCGATCTGCCGAAAGGTCAGGTCTACGCGTTAGCTCGCTGGATCAATCGCGAGAACGAAATCATCCCTTGGGAGACGATCGACAAGGCTCCGAGTGCCGAATTGCGGCCGGATCAGAAGGATCAGGACACGCTACCGCCTTACGATGTGCTCGATCAGATTCTTGAGTTGTTAGTCGAGCAGGCGCGGAGCGTGAAAGAGGTCGTTAATAAAGGTTTTGATGAGGAAACGGTTCGCTGGATCGCGCGTCGGGTTGATTTAAACGAATGGAAACGGCAGCAGGCCGCACCGGGGATTCGGGTAACGACCAAGGCGTTCGGGGTGGGGCGGCGGATCCCGATTGCGCAGCGATTTTGGGAAACGGGCTGAAAATCCGGTCGTCGTTCATCTTGAGCATCTCGGATTACGCCTTGTCTGAATTCGGCGATGCTCCATCTTTCACTCATGAAGCGATTTGCAGCTCCGTTCCTGCTGACCCTGATTGTTGGGTCTCTTCAATCCGCCGATTTTCAAAGTGCCTGGGATCGAGAGCCGGATCGGGTCTGGATAGGCGCGGATTTCTGGGCGAATCGGCTTCAGGATTGGCAAATCAAGGACGGTCGACTCGTGTGCGTCGCGAAACCGTCGCTGCCGATGCGGACGGTTCACATTTTGACTCATCGGCTGACTGGAGAGGGCGCTTTCGCCGCTTCGGTGACGCTCGGCGGGATTTTCGATGCGAATTCGGATGGCAGTCGAGTCTCTGAACGCGGATTTTTGCTCGGAGTCGGCGGAGCGGAAATGGACTACCGGTCGGCGGCGATCGTTCACCATTGGCAGGGGCCAGGCGGCGGGATTTTCGTTGGGCTCGACGGCGCTGGGCAGGTTTTGATTTTCGATAACGAATCGGAGCGGAAAAATAGGCCCGAACCCGCAGGTAAAAGTCAGCAGCTGCTGGGAGAAGCCAAGCTTGAGGTCGCTGTCGAAATGCGAGGTGGTAAGGCCCTGATCACGGCGGTTGCCAAGAATCTGGAAACCGCCGAAATCGTCTCGAAAGCGACGGCCGAGTTTCCCGCTGAACGTCTGATTGGAAATCTGGCTCTCGCCTCAAATGCCCGTGGTGGAGCGAGCGGTCAGCAGGCTTGGTTTTCGAGTCTGGAGCTGACAGGTGAAGGTGTTAGCGAGCATGCGGATGCTGAATTCGGGCCCATCGCGGCCACGCAGTACACGCTGAACTTCAACGTTCTGAAATTAACCGCTCAATTGACTCCTGTCGGAGAAAGTGAGCCGCATCGGGTGTTTCTGGAAGCTAAGCACAATGGAATCTGGGAGCCGATAGCTGAAACGGACCTGATCGTGCCTGGCTGGACGGCGACCTTCCGAGTTCCGGGCTGGGACAGCAGCAAAGACATTCCGTATCGAGTCGTTTACGGCCCAGCGACTTGGGAAGGCGTGGTCCGTCGCGATCCCGCCGATGCGGAAACCGTCGTGGTCGCTGGATTCACTGGGAATCACAATAATTCGCACGCGATCGGTGGGCGAGGCGGCTTAACGGATTGGAAAACCGGAATGTGGTTTCCACACGCTGATCTTACCAGCAAAGTCGCCAAACATGAGCCGGATGTGCTCTTTTTTTCCGGCGATCAGGTCTATGAAGGCAAGAGCCCGACGTTTGCTGATTTTGACCAAGTCACGATGGACTACATGTATAAGTGGTACCTCTGGTGTTGGGCTTATCGCGACCTCACGAGGGATCGACCGACGATCACGATTCCGGATGATCACGACGTCTATCAGGGGAACATCTGGGGCGAAGCCGGACGCCCGATTCACGTCGATAGCGCTGGCGGCTACGTCCATCCGGCTGATTTCGTCCAAGTCGTTCACCGCACGCAGACAAGTCATCTTCCCGATGCTCCCGACCCGGAGCCGGTCGCGCAGAACATCCCGGTTTACTTCACTTCGATGAATTATGGCCGGATCAGCTTCGCGATTTTGGAAGACCGTAAGTTTAAGAGCGGCTGTGCCGATCACGGGTTGCCACCCAGCGGAACGGGTAGGCCGGATCACTTCAATAATCCTGATTTCGACACCCGTCAGCTGGATTTGCCGGGCCTGCAGCTGCTGGGCGAGCGGCAGCTGACATTTCTCGAACATTGGGCCGCAGATTGGAAGCAGACGGACTTCAAAATGGCGCTTTCGCAGACGATTTTCGCCAACATGGCGACGCATCACGGAGCTGGTCTGAATTTCCTCGTCGCCGATCTGGATTCGAACGGCTGGCCGCAAGCTGGCCGAAATCGCGCCATTTCGGTGCTTCGCAAAGCCTTCGCTTTCCACATGGCCGGCGATCAGCATCTCGCGACAGTCGTTCATCACGGAGTCGATCTGCATCGCGATTCGATTTACTCGTTTGCTGTGCCGTCATCGGCGAATTTCTACCCACGAATGTGGAATCCAAGGGTCGACGGCCGAAATCGGGTCGAAGGATCCGCGCATTGGACAGGGGACCACGTGGATGGGTTCAAGAATCCGGTTACCGTTCTAGCTGCGACAAATCCGGGGCCTGACTACGGAATTGAGCCGAAAGATCTTCACAACAAAATGGCCGGATACGGAATCGTTCGGCTTCATCGCGCCTCACGTGAGATCGAGATCGAATGCTGGCCTCGCTGGGCTGATCCGGATAATCCTGATCACGGCCAGTACTCGGGGTGGCCGATCAAGATCTCCCAGCTGGATAATTACAAACGCTGTGCGGTTGGATTTCTTCCGCCGCTCGAAGTCGCTGGCATGACCAATCCGGTTGTGCAGATTCGGGAATCGGCGACTAAAAAATTGATCTACGCGATTCGAATCAGCGGCTCAAAATTTACCCCATGGGTTTTTGATCGTGGTCGATACGACGTGAGAATCGGTGATCCGGATTCCGACAAGTGGACGGAATTGAAAGGGATCGAAGCGGCCCTTGAGCCCTACACCGAAGCGAGGTTGATCGAGTTTTAGCCTCAGACCGGGAAAACAAAAAAGCGGCGCTCCGAAAAACATCCGAAGCTCCGCTGAAGGAAAAAGATTTCCTGAATTTATTCAGCCGCGAGGAGCTCAGCGACCTTCTTTTCAAGCTCGGCTCCACGGAGGTTCGAAGCGGCCACTTTGCCGTCCTTTCCGATCAGGAAAGTCGCGGGAATACCGGTGATGCCCAATTTCGTCACCATTTGAGTTTCCCATCCTTTTCCGTCGAAAAACTGCGGCCAAGTCATTTTGTTTTCGGCGACGTACTCGTCCAGAGAGGCTTGGGACTGATCGAGGGAAATTCCGAGGACCTCGAATCCCTTATCTTTATATTTGCCGTAAGCGGCGATCACGTTTGGCATCTCCGCGATGCAAGGCCCACACCAGGTAGCCCAGAAATCAACGAGAACGACTTTCCCTTTCATCTTCGCCAGATCGACTTCAGCTCCAGTGGTCGAAGTGAAGGCGATTTCGAGCGTGTCGCCAATCGATGGCATCGCGAGTTGGCCTTCCAATTGCTGGAAAAGCTGGCCGATCTGCGGACCCATCTGGGGATCCTGAAGCAGGGGGCCCATGTTCTCGGCAGCGCCGCGGATCAGAGCTTTCGCTTTGTCTTTTTCACCTGAGCCGGTGTAAAACTGGAACAACGGAAGCATCGTGCCGAAGTAGCCGTCGAGATCAGCTGGTCCGATTGGCTTTCCGGCGAATCCGGCCATCCGCTCTTCGAAGAGAGGAATCAGGCCGGCCGTGTCATCGAGAGATGTCAATGATGCGATCAGAAATCCGCGTGCCTCTGCGGCATCTGGAGCTTCAGGATTGGCGGCGAGATACGCCTTTAGGGCATCGGCTTTAGCCTGCTCGTGTTTTGTAAGAATCTCTTGAGCTGTTTCGGCGTTCAGCGCGAGCGGAAGCGAAAGGCCAAGGGCGATGATTGAAGTTAAGATCAATTTCATGAGAGGTCGGATGCTAAAGCTGGAAATTAGAGAGGGAAACGGTTTTGGCTGGTTTTTAAAGGTTTCGGAATCCGCATTTATCGGGACGAAAGAGCAACCCGTTTGAGTCAATCGAAGTTCGGATTCTGCAGTTTTAATCCTGAAGGAATGCCTGTCTACTTCGCTAAGCTCAAGTGAATAACTCGTCCACTGGCTTGCCGCTCGGCAGAATCGGAAACGGGCGGCCGGAGAAATCTTCGTACATCTTTTTTGTGTCGATCCCAAGGTGCCGGTAAACCGTCGCAAGCACGTCTTGCGGTGTCTTCAAATTCTCCGCGGGCTCGCCGCCATTGCGGTCTGAAGCTCCGATCGCGCGTCCGCCCTGAATCCCGCCACCGAGCATCGCCGCGTTCATGATTCGGCCCCAGTGATCGCGCCCGCCAGTCGCGTTGACCTTCGGGGTTCGGCCAAATTCGCCCCAGGCGAGGACCATCGTCGAATCGAGCAGTCCGCGTTCTTCCAGATCGCTGATCAGCGCGGTGTAGGCCATGTCCCAGCGCGGAAGGAACCCGTCGCGCATCGATTCATAACCTTTGACATGAGTGTCCCACCAGCGCAAATCCACAGTCACAAGCCTGACGCCCGCTTCAACCAGTCGACGCGCCAGCAACACGCGCTGACTCCACGCGGGAACTCCGCAGCGGTCGGGTGTCGGTGCTTCGTAAGCCGGCATGAAACCGTAGCGCTCGCGGATGCTTGAAGGCTCGGCGTCGAGATCAAAGGCGGCTCGCGCGCGCTCGCTCATCACCATTTCGAACGCCTTTTGCTGGAAACCATCCATGCTGTCCATTCCGCCTTGGTAATCGGCTTGGCGCTGGATTCCATCGAGTCCGCTCAGCAGCCTTTGACGTGAAGTCAGGCGATCGAATGTCATGCCTTCTTCGAGACTCAAATTCGGCAGCTCAAACGGGCCTTCGTTAGCGGGATCGGCCTTGGTTTCGAACGCCGAGTAGCTCGGGCCGAGATAGGACGAACCGGCTCCAGGGACCAGCTTCGGAATCATTACGTAGCTCGGCAACTCAGGCTCGCTGTCCTGAAATTCCTTCGACACGATCGAGCCGATGCTCGGATGCACGTTCTGGTCCGCGATCTGCCCAGGCGGGTAACCGGTGAAGACGATCTGGTCAGCTGCGGAGTGTCCGGCGTTGCCGTGCGCGATCGAGCGAATCACGGAGAATTTGTGCATCATTTTCGCGGATTTCGGCAACAAATCGCAAATCTGGATTCCCGGCACGGAGGTCGACGTCGCACCGAAAGCACCCCGGTATTCGATCGGCGCATCCGGTTTCGGATCCCAGGTTTCGTGCTGACTCGGCCCACCGCGCATCCAGAGCAAAATCACGGAATTCTGCCGTTTGACGTTTCCGTGATCACCAGCAGCTGCTGCCTTTGCCTCGTGCTGTAAAAGATGGGGCAGCGAAAGCCCGATCGTCCCCAAAGCACCTGCGCGGACGAATCCTCGGCGGTTGAGGTTCAGGTTTTTACGAAATTCGGGACAACCAATTCGGTCTGCGCGGCTCATGCGCTAAATCACGCGAATTCAAAGAAGATCTTGCGCGGCGTTTGACGCTTCCGGCCGTCTCCGCCAACGTTGCCGACAATGAAAGCACTGGCAGCCGTTCTCCACGAAATGGGAAAACCGATGAGCGTCGAGGAGGTCGAGGTGCTTCCTCCGGGCCCGGGCGAGGTTCAAATCCGCGTAGCAGCTGCTGGGGTCTGCCACAGCGATCTGCACGTGATCAAAGGTCATCTTCCGATGCCGACGCCGATCATTCCGGGCCACGAGGGATCTGGCGAAGTCATCGCGTTAGGCGCTGGCGTCACCACACTCGAGGAAGGCGATCACGTTTTGCCGATGTGGCGAATGTCCTGCGGGCGCTGCGAATATTGTCTCGGCGGCCGGCCGGCGCTCTGTGATGTCGGGTCGAAAATGCGCTTCACCGGCCTGATGCCCGACGGCGATACTCGATTTCGGTCGAGTAGCGGCGAGCGGATTTTGCATTATGCGGGCGTTTCGACGTTTTCGCAGGTCGCGACGATTCCGGAGCTGGCTCTGGTGAAAATTCCGAAGGAATATTCGCTAACGGATGGCGCTTTGATCAGCTGCGGAGTGATCACGGGCTACGGCGCGGTGGTCAACACGGCGCAACTTCGGCCTGGCAGCACATGCGCGGTTTTCGGCTGTGGCGGGATCGGTTTGAACGTGATTCAGAGCGCAAAACTCGCCGGAGCGCTCCAGATCATCGCGGTGGATCGTGTGGCGTCGAAACTGGGCTACGCGAAGGAATTTGGCGCGACGGACGTGATCGATGCGAGCGAAAACGATCCGGTTCAGGCGATTCTAGATCTAACCGGTGGTGTCGGCGTCGACTACGCGTTTGAAGCGATCGGGTTGCCGGAGCCGATCGAGCAGGCTTACGACGCGACGAAAAAAGGGGGGACCTGCGTCGTTGCCGGGATCGCGCCGAAAGAGGCGCGGGCGAGGATCAACGTCAACGCGCTCGTTTACGCCGAAAAGACGCTGAAAGGGACGATTTACGGGTCGACGAGGCCGCGGATCGACCTGTTGAAGTTGATCGATTTGCATCTCGCTGGAAAGCTCAAGCTTGAGCAGTTGCTGACGAAAACCTGGAAGCTGAGCGAGATCAACGAAGCCTACGAATCGCTCGAAAATGGCGAGGTCGCGCGGAGTTTGATTTTGCCGAACGAGTGAGTCGATGCCTATTTCCCTCCAAGATCGTCTAGTTCGCGAGCGATTCGTTTCGGATCCTGCTGAAGATTTTGAACGGTTCCAACCACGATTCGATGGCTTTCGACTACGTAAAAAATCCCATAGTTGAATCCGCGAACGAGTTTCCTCCGGTATCGACTCCGGTAGATCCGCGCGGATTCGGGAAACTGCTGAAGCTGGGCGTAAGCTCGATCGAGGCGAGTCAGAAATCGGTCTCCTAACTCAGGTTGGAAGTCCTCAAGGCGATTGTAGATCTTCTGAATATCCAGCTCTGCTTGCAGTAGCAGAATGACTTCCATTACGATTTTCTTGAGGCCCGAATTCGCGCTCGTGCTTCTGACCACGGCACAGTTTGATCCGGGTTTTTGTCGTATTCCGCGAATCGGCTGTCCAATTCGTCGAGCACCGATTCAGACACCGGAACTGAATCGGGATCGTTCGATAAATCATCCCACAGTTCTCCAACTAGAAGCAGTTTTTCCTCGGGAGAAAGTCCGCGGATGGTCGGGAATCGATCAAGAACCATTGTTAATTCTACTGTGGGCGCGTGAAAGTTCAACAGGCTGTTTTTGCCGCCTAAAACCGCGTGCCGGGCAATAATCCGAAATTTTGTTTCGGAATTCTAAGGGGATCGCGCCAAGCCGTGTCCTACCGACGACCATGTCGGATTCTCCCGAAAGTTCCCCAAGTTTGAAGCCCTGGATCGATCCCGATCTGGAGGCCCGGATCGTCGCGCTGGTGCTCGGCGAGGCGTCGGATTTCGAAAGCGAACAGCTGGATCGAATCATCGGCGAAAGGCGGGAACTCCAGATTTTCCGGAAATTTATCGAATCGGCGCACGAGCAGATGGCTGAAATCGGTGCGAAACCGGGAAACGAAGCCGAAAACGAGTGGCGGCTGGGCGCGAATCGGCGGGCGACGATTTTGAACGCGATCGGTCAGCCTGCGGAGGAAAATGCCGCGCAAATCATGGCCGTTCGCCCGGCAGCTGCTGAGCGGAAAGTTCCCTATCGGCGAGCCTGGATCTGGCGCAATGCGGGCGCAGCTGCAGCGGCAGGTCTGATGTTTTTGATCGGCTCGATCGCGATGATGATGAGCCTTGGAGGGGACCAGGGCGTACGTTACAGGGTCGCTGAGAACTTCGGGAACGAACGCGATTCGAACGGCCCGATGAGCGGGGGATCCGACAATTCGTATTATGATAGGCGGAGCGGTTCTTCAAAGCCGGCGGCCTCCGCTCCTGCGCCGTTTGCCGCTCCAAAGCCAGCAATGGTCGACTCGGTTGCATTCGAATCCGCAAACGAGCTGGTCGCCTCAGTCACGGCTGAACCCACAAGCGGTCCGGTCGGAATCACTGGAATTGCTGAGCCTTCGGATCAATTCGGGCTTCTTAATAATACTGAGCTGGAATCCCTTTCGAAAAGTTCAGGCCCAATGCCTCCGCCCGCTGCTCGTCCCGACTTTAGGAGAGCAAATGACGGGTTAGCGTCGCTCCAGGACAACGAGACATCGGTAGAGAGGTCCAGAGCGGTCAGGGTGGCTCCGGCCGGATCGACTGCGCCTGGAGGAGGCGGAGGCGCGGTCACCAATGGCTTGGGTTTCGATCAGAATTCGCTCGAGACATCTACGGTTTCGGGAGGAAAAGAAACGACGAAGGCGCTCCCCGAAGCGAGGGAAAGCGAACGTCAGCTTGCTCAGCATGGAGGGGTGGCTCCGATCGATGTTGGTCGCGGGGCCGGACAGAAACAAACGCAGGAAGCTGCCAAATTGACCCTGCCTGAGGCTCCTGCTCCTGCTCCTGCTCCTGCTCCGGCGCAACCTATGCCGGCCCGGCCGCTCATGGCGAAGCTGGATTCGAAAAAGGAAGCCATGGACGAGGACGAGCGCGAGGAGGACGAGAGCAAACTGGCGTTGGTGCCGAAATTCAGAGCGGATCTTTCGATGACTCGTGAACTTCATGAAAAATCGGAATCGATCATTGAAGAGCAGGAACCGAGAGGCCGGAAAAGTCGAGAATTAGGGTGGGCTGCAGTGGTGGAGCCAGAATTTGGAGACAAGGATCAGCTATCCCAGCTGGCGAGCCTCAATGAAGAGCTCGCGCCTGCAGGTCCGCCGAACGCAACCAAGTTTTTCTCATTCATCGAAGCCAATCAGATGGAGAGAGAATTCATCTACCCAGCAGAATACGATTCGCCGGAAATGGTCGCCGGATTTGCGGTGGATTCAGGCGTGAAAGCTCGCGTCCAAGTCAAATTTCCCGAGATCCTCGCCAGCGCCGAGCCTTTTTCGACCTTCTCACTTCACGTAAGCGACGTTTCCTTTAAGCTGGCTCGCGCGAGCCTCGCAAATGGCCAGTGGCCGGAGGAATCCAAGATCCGGATCGAGGAATTCGTTAACGCTTTTGACTACGGCGATCCGATGCCGAGCACAGCGGAAAAAATCGCCAGCCAACAGGAGCAGACGGCTCATCCGTTTCTCGCGTCGCGAAATTTGATGCGCGTTTCGATGCGGACCGCCGCTGCGGGTCGGTCTTCGCAAACTCCGCTGCGCCTGACGATTTTATTGGACACTTCCGGGTCGATGGAGCGCGAAGATCGGCGGGAAACGACGCTTCGGGCGTTCATTTTGCTCGCCCAGCAGCTGCTGCCTCAGGATCAGGTCACGCTGATCGGTTTTTCGCGGCAACCACGGCTTCTGGCCGACCGGGTGAACGGCGCGGATGCGATGAAGCTGACTGAAGTGATCAGCCGCGCCGTCAGCGATGGCGGGACGAATCTGGAAGCCGCTTTGCGAGCCGGATTTGACAAGGCGATTGAGCAGAAAACCGAGGGAGCTCAAAACCGGATCGTGCTGATCACCGATGGTGCGGCGAACCTCGGTGATGCCGAACCTGAGCGGTTAGCCAAGATCGTCGAAGTGATGCGAACGAACGGAATCGCGTTTGACGCTGCAGGAGTCGGCGCTGCCGGTTTTAACGATAAAACGATCGAGGCGCTGACGCGCGATGGGGACGGTCGATACTATTTTCTGGATCGGCCGGAAGACGCTGACGCCGGGTTCGCGAAACAGATCGCGGGAGCGCTGAGGCCGGCTGCGATGAACGTGAAAATCCAGGTTGAGTTCAATCCGGATCGAGTCGGTCATTACAAATTGCTCGGCTTCGAAGAACACCGTTTGGAGAAGGAAGATTTCCGCGATGACAGCGTCGATGCAGCCGAGTTGGCCGCTGAGGAGGCAGGCGTGGCGGTCTATCAAATCGAACCTCTCCCGGGTGGAACGGGCGACGTCGGAACGATCTCGGTTCGCTTCAGAGACATGGCGAGTGGCCGGATGGTCGAGCGTCGTTGGCCAATCCCGTACGAGGCTTCTCCGAGGCGAATCGGCAAGGCGGCTCCGGCGGTTCAGATTGCGAGCGTGGCCGCGTTGTTCGCCGCAAAATTAAAAGGCTATCCAGTTGGCGAAGCGGCTGATTTTCGCCAGTTATCAAGACTCTTAAACGAATTGCCGGAACGAGTCCGGAACGAAGAACGCGTCCAGCAGCTGCTGACGATGATCGAGCAGGCACGTCAACTCAGATGACCTCTTTTTCTAAGACCAACCTTTCCTCTGTGTCTTCCCTGACACCGACCAAACGGATGACCGATTGTGATCCAAGCAACTCCAACTTTTATCATGGCCGCGCCCTTGAGACCAAGACCGATGTCTGAGCAATCGCCTCCTTCGACTAAGCCTGCGCTCGCCGAGAAGGGCACGCTGACCTCTATTTTCGAAGCGGAAGAGGCACCGCTACTTCGTTATGCTTTTTCAATTATCAATCGACGAGCTATCGCCGAGGAACTCGTGCAGGAAGTGTTCCTTCAGCTCCATAAACACTGGGCGAATGTCGAAAAACCACGCGCCTGGCTTTATCGAAGCGTTCGCAATCGCGCCTACAATCACATCCGCGATAACAAGCGCGAAATTCTAACCGAAGACGCCGGAGAAAACGTGCCAGGCCAGGAAGTTGGCGAAGCGCCGGACGAGGTTTTGAGGCGGATGGAGGCCTCCGGTCATGTTCGGCTTACGATGGAGGAATTGAAGGAAGAAGATCGCGAACTCGTTCGCCTGAAATATTTCGAGGACCTGAAATACAAAGAAATCGCCGAGCGAACCGGCCTAAGCATAGGGAACGTCGGCTACCGGCTTCATCATATTCTTAAACAGCTGGCTGAAAAGCTTCGCCAACTTGGAATCGAGGGCTCGAAATGAAAACGAACGAGAATCAGCACGAGGATTTGACTCCTTGGATCGACGAGTCGCTTGAGGCTCGGTTAGTGGCGCTCGTGTTAGGCGAATCGTCAGATTTCGAGTGTGAAGAATTGGAGCGGCTCATGGAAGAGCGTCCTGAGTTGGAAGTCTTCAAAGACCAGATTGAAGCCGTCCATTCGAGGCTCGCGGAGATTGGCCTGGGGGAGTCCGCTGGCGTCGCTACTGTCGATGGCGCGCCAGAAGATGAATGGCGTTTGGAGCCGGGCCGGCGCGATGATTTGCTTGCGACTCTCGGCCGCGTTTCTGTGAAATCCGAGGGCGGACCAATCGCGATCGTCACGCCCTCAGGAGTCGATTCCGAATCAGCAGCTGCTGAGCCGCTCGTCCGGCGGAAACGGCGTCCCGTTGCTCGAGTTTTGCGCGTTTTGAGCTGGGCGGCAGCGGCCTGCGTTCTGATCGGAGCTGGCGCTTTGACGATCGCGATCATCGGCGGCTCTAGCGACAGCAATGAGTTTGTCGCGATGAATAACGAACTGCATACCGGAGATGCTGAATCGAAATCCGACAGGGAGCGATCGAACTATGGAATGGAGTTTGAGTCAGAGGAAGAATCCTTCGCCAAGGCTCGCTCTGAATCTTCAGGCGGCTTTGGTTTAAGTCTCGCGACCACTGCATCTGCTGCTCCAGAACCTGTGCCTTCGGATACGTTCGCCGATCTGGGTTCAACGAGTTTCGGAAATGGCCTGGTCGCCGAAGAAGAGTCGATGCGCGACCTGAATGGCGATGGCGCTGTTACGGTTGATTTCGCGGAAACTCGGCCGGGGCTCAGCGGCTCACTTCAAGGAGCCATGGTTGAATTGAAAGCCGAGATCGTAACGGCGGAGTCTCGCCTCGAGTCGATGGATGTGGTCGTTGCGCCGAGTGCAGGGCCCGTCCTGACAGCTGAGCCTGCTTCGGTAGAGTCTTTTCGACAGCTTGCCGACCTTGAAGAGGGGAACGAGTCACTGGGTCGCGAGGCTCCAATGCCCTCGGTCGTTGCGGCGAAGCCACAGGCACCGGCTAAGGCTCCTTCACCTGCTTCTGAGCCTGCTGCTCCGCTGATGAAGCTAGCGCCTGACTCCGATGCTCTCGTCGCCACTGTTAATGAGCTTCAGATGAAGGCCGAACCTGGAATGGTCGAGCTACGGAACGGTGACGCCGATGATGATTTCAATGATAGGACTAGCTTGAGTGTCGGCGGAGGTGGTCAGGGTGGCGGCGGCGGCGTTGGCGCGGGTTCTGGCCAAATGATCGCCCTTGCAGAAGTCGCAGCAGCTGAGTCGGATGCCAGTACCGACCGCCGAGGACTAGGATTGCTTGTCGCTGATCAGAAGAATCTGGCCGCGGACAAGACAGAAGGATTAGTCACTCGGAATGGACCGGTGGAAGCGCCAATGGCGCAAGCGGCTCAGGCACCGGGACCCGTCGCAGGTGAAAAGAGCAACAGTTCAGTCTCGTCCCCTGGCGCGAGTGTTCGATTTGGAGTCACAGAAGACATACAGAATTATCGGATGCCGGCCCAAAAAGCGAAAGACGCAGCAGCTGGCCGTGGCGGCACTCTTGCCGATCTTGCCGACATCGAAGAAGAGGAAATGCCGGAAATGGAGTCGGCGCCAGGCGATCCGTTTGCCAGCCTTAGGCCGGACGCCGTCGAAAATGGAAAGACGCGCGTCAGTGAACAACAGAGCTCGACTGAAGGGCAGAGGAAGATGTTGAGCCGCGTTGAAAACGAAACTCGGGATCGATCCGTCGCTCTCAATTTCAGCGGCGATACAGACGAAGTTGTCGTCAATGAATTTGCCAGTGAGCTCTCCGAACGCGGATTTGACCGTCGCGGCAGCAAGCGCAAGGAGTTGATTCCAGAAGCGAGCCGGTTAAGCCGCGTTCAGTTTCCCGAAATCCTCGCCGCAATCGAGCCGGTTTCGACATTTTCACTTCACGTCAGCGACGTTTCGTTCAAGCTCGCTCAGGCCAGTCTCGCGAGCGGCCAGCGCCCTGACGTTGACAAAATCCGGATCGAAGAATTCGTGAACGCATTCGACTACGGCGATCCGATGCCGGCGGCTCAGGAGAGAGTCGCTTGCCAGAATGAGCAGACGGTTCACCCGTTTCTTGCGGGTCGAAGTTTGCTTCGAATTTCAATGCGGACAGCCGCCGCCGGACGTTCATCGCAAACGCCGCTTCGCCTGACACTTTTGCTGGAC
Source organism: Verrucomicrobiales bacterium (assembly GCA_047620505.1). Lineage (GTDB taxonomy): Bacteria > Verrucomicrobiota > Verrucomicrobiia > Verrucomicrobiales > DEV007 > JBLHKS01. The sequence goes on from JBLHKS010000001.1 coordinate 98,326, forward strand.
TATTCGGGGTCGATGGAGCGCGCCGACCGCCGCGAAACGATCCAACGCGCATTCGCGCTTCTGGCCCAGCAGCTGCTGCCGAATGATCAGGTAACTTTGATCGGTTTTGCTCGGGAACCTCGGCTGCTTGCCGATCGCGTTTCAGGTGGCGAGGTTGGCAAAAAGCTCAGCGAACTCGTTGCCAACACGGCATCCGATGGCGGCACAAATCTCGAGGCGGCTCTGCGAATCGCGTTCGAAAAGGCCGAAGAGCAAAAGTTGGAAGGGGCGCAAAATCGAGTGGTGCTGATCACAGACGGCGCAGCGAATCTTGGTGATGCCGAACCGGAACAGTTAGCGAAAATCGTCGGCCAAATGAGGGTCAACGGGATCGCTTTCGATGCCGCGGGCGTTGGCGCGGATGGTGCGAACGACGAAGTCCTTGAGGCGCTGACTCGGAACGGAGATGGCCGCTATTACTTTTTGAATCGGCCGGAAGACGCGGATGATGGCTTTGCTAAGCAGATTGCTGGAGCGCTTCGGCCAGCTGCGATGAACGTTAAAATCCAAGTCGAGTTCAATCCGAAACGAGTCGGCCATTACAAGCTGCTTGGGTTCGAAAAGCACCGTCTTAAGAATGAAGATTTTCGTAATGACAGTGTCGATGCTGCCGAGCTCGCCGCTGCAGAAGCCGGCGTCGCGCTCTACCAGGTTGAACCGCTTCCGGGCGGAGAGGGCGACATCGGTTTTGTCTCGGTTAGGTTTCGCGATATGTCGAGCGGTCGAATGATCGAGAAGCGCTGGCCGATTCCTTACCAGCCGACTACGCCGTCGATCAACGATGCTCAGGATTCGGTCCGGCTCGCAACCGCCGCCGCTCTTTTCGCTGCCAGGCTGAAGGACGATCCGGTAGGCGGATCAGCTGAATTCAAAGGGCTCGCGCAGATCGTTAACGGCCTGCCAGCGCGGGTTCGCGAAACGCCGCGCGTCCAGCAGCTGCTGATGATGATCGAACAGGCCCGAAGCGTGATCGGCGACAATTAAAACGAATCTTGTTACACCCCGCGTGTCTCGCGGAAATCCACTTTTCAACGACCCATTCCATGACCCAAAATCTAAGCACAAAACCAATCGGGAAGCTTGCGCTGAGTCTTCTGCTCGCGCTGTTCTGTCTCGCAAACGTCCAATCGCAAGAGGCCCCTGCCAGTGTCGACGCTCAAATCGCCGAAGACGGCACGGGCACGATCATTGTCGAGGCGCATGGGGTCAGGCCAAAGCCGCCGGTGTTCTACACTTCCAGTGCGAGCACGGTGGTTACGGTCGGAGGCAAAATGGTAACATCCACGTCGACGATCAACGTTAAACTGATCCAGGGGGAAGCGGAAACGATTAGCATCGGCATTATTGGAAAGGGGCGAGTCACGGGGGTCGGGTCCAAGCAGCCGATCGAATCCTGGGCAGTTCGAAACCAGGGTCCGCTTCGTTTTCTTGATCTCAAAGTGCCGAAGGAGACCAAGGAATTGAAGGTGGGGGTAACGACTCATTCAGAAAAATACGACGACAAGTTGGACGGGGCTGGTCATGCGCTCGATCTGACTCACGTGGCCCCAGGAAACGCGATTGGGTTCCACTCAGTCATTACGCTTAAGTATTTGGATTCGGTTAGTGGAGAAGTTGTCGCGGCTGAAGGTTTTACGGCGTTGGAAGCGGAAAATCAGTTTGAAACGACCACAGGCGGTAAGCTCAGCCTGAAAATTGGACGTAGCGGAGCTAAGCCTGGTCCTGTTGAGTTTGCGGATGCGAGCTTGAGTGGCTCAGTTGATGAGGAAGGCGATTTCGCGAAGTTTGAGTACTCGGCCACGGTCACGGTCACTGAAGACGACGCAGTCGTTCCTATCCTTCGCGGCAACGCAGCGGCTAGCGCGATTGGGAACGCAGCTGGCTACCGACTTCGGCTGAGTCCGGACTCTGGAGATGCGACTTTCTACGAACTGGTTTTTCCGAAGGCTGGTCAGTTTCCAGTGAAGCTGGAGTTCATCGCGGTTCTCGGCGAAAACCTGGAATGGCGTATTCTGGCGTTCGATATTCTCGCTGCCAGCGCGGTAACGCCGCTCACACTTGAAGGCATCGAGGAAGGCGCGGAATTTCAGAAGGGAACGAGCATCGTCCCAGTTCGCAAGGGAGCCAATTGGAGCGGATTCGTCCCTGCCGATGGCCTTTGCAGGATCACTTGGAAACCTAAGCGGGAAACCGGCGAAGGTAAGCTGTTTTTCACGACGACCGGAATGATCGAGACGCGTGTTGGTGCTGGACTGCTTCGGCAATCTCATTTGATCGATTTCCAGGTGCTCCAGGGAGAGCTCGACGCAGTCAGTATGGAAATCGACGGTCCTGGCGAGGTCGTCGCGGTTGAGGGTGAATCAATCCTCGGCTGGGAAGTGACTGGTCAGGCCGACGAACGTCAGCTTTCGATTAAGCTGAGCCAGCCGATGACCGGTGCCGCTCGGCTGAGCATTCGAAGCCAATCGACGCTGGATGCGTTGCCCGCTCAAGCCGAAGGAATGCGGCTGACTCCGGTCGGTGCCGTACGTCACTCGGGCTACATTCGTTTGTCGAACGAGGGCTCGGTTTCGCTCGATCCTGGTGGCCTGCAGGGCTTGACCCAGCTTAGCGCCGAGCAGTACCCGGCCGAGCCAATCCCGAAGGCATTCGTTTACCGGTTTCCCTCAGCCGAATTTGGATTCCAGGTCGGCGTTGACCGGATTCAGCCGGAAGTCGATGTCAATCAAGTCCTGACTTATCACATCACCGACGCCGGGCGCTCAATTTTCGCGACGCTCAATCTTCAGATCGAAGAAGCGCCGATTGGCGAGTGGACGATGCAGATTCCAGACGGATATGAAGTGACCTCCGTGGAAAGCGCAGTGGTTCGGGATTACATCGTAGGATCGGAAGCGGTCGAGGGTCAGCGCACGTTGCGTTTTGATTTCGTTAACGATATAGGCGGCGTTCAACTTATTAACCTTCGGCTCGAAAACAGCGTCCCAGCAGCTGCTGGCGAATGGGTGCTTCCGCCGCTGCGACAGCCGGACGCCGAATCCGTTTCGGGTCAGATCGAAATTGGTACTGCTCCTGGCTATCGTGTCGACGAAGGCCAGACCAGCCTGCTAAGTCGGATGTCTCACAATCCAGGGGATACCCAGCTTCATTACAGGATTCGCGAAAGCGGTTGGGAGGCGACTTTGACTGTTATTCAACTTCAACAAAGTGTCCTCGCGGATGTTTTTCATCGCTACACGCTGAAGGAGCAAACCGCCTACGCCGATATTTTGATCAACTACTTCGTGACGGGCGCACCTGTCAGCGAACTGAAAATTCGCCTACCGGAAGGAGTTGAGAACGTGAGCGTCTCGTCGTCTGCGGATCTTCGTCAAGAGGACCTCAGCGTGGATGATATTTTGACGATCACGCTGCAACAACCGGTCATGGGCCCAGTTGGGCTAGTTATTAGTTTTGAAGAGCGGCTTCCCGGCGAAACCGGCGAGTTTTATCCGGGACGGGCTGAGCCTCTCGGCGTCGAAGGTGAGCAGGGTTTCATTCACATCATGAGCCCGGTTCTGGTGACGATCGAAATTCCGGAAAAGCCGGCTGAGCTGCTTTCGTTGGCCGAATCCGAGATGCCAGCTGAGCTCCAGCTGCTGACTCCGGCACCGCCTCTGGCGACCTACCAATATACTGAGCGCGGCTTCGATTTGAGGGTAGTCGTCAACTGGTCCGACGCTGGCGAGACAGCTTCGCAGGTGATTGAATTCGCCGACGTAGTTTCCTACGTTGCCAACGATGGCCAGTCGAGAACTGACGTTACCTACGTTGTCAACTCACGCGGAAAGAGCACTTTGCGCGTGGACATTCCGACTGGAATGAAATTCTGGGAAGCCCGAGTCCAGACGCCGAATCGACCCGGGTGGATGAAAGTCAACGCGCGTGAGGACGGTGATTCTACCTTGATTCCATTGCCTGAAACTCCGCCGAACGAGAATGTTCGGGTCAGGCTCAGGCTTGCGCAAGAATCAGCCAAAAACTCGAAGACGCTCATTTTACCACGAGTTCACGGCACGGTGATGAAGACCGAATGGAATCTCAAGCCGGCCGATCAGGATCGAATCCTTATCGCAAAAGGCGGTTCCAGCACAGTTTCTCCTCCGAGGTCGAATTTACCTTTAACGGGGCTCGGTTGGTTCACCCAATCAGGTTTGATTTGCGGTTCAGTTCTCGCGATCCTCGTAACCGCCGGAGTCTTCCTGAGCGGAGTAAGAGGCTGGGTTGCTGGAATCGGGATCGTACTTCTATTGGCGGCGGCGATCCTCTCGTTCACGGGCATGAAAACCGCGTGGGACGAAAGTGGCGTCGTCGGTGCGGAGGTTCAGGTGAGTTTTCCAATTGTTACTTACGACGCCGATAATCCGGCTTATCAAGATGAGGCCCGGCTTTCTGTGAAGAGTGTTAGCTCGCTTTTCGCGCGGATTTCGCTAGTCGGCGCGATCAGCGTGGTAGTCGGAGCTGCTGGGTTGATCGCTTCGTTCATGATTTCGAATTTCCTAGAACAAATCCGAGCCGCAGCGATCGCCGTGATCGCAGGTGGCGTGCTTTTCCAACACGGAGGCGCGTCTTTGTTTCTATTGTTGTTAGGATTGCTTTTGATCCTCTTTTTCGTTCTTCCGCGAGGATGTGCCTGGGGCAAAAACTGCTGGGAGAGTTTTCAGGAATTCCGCGAGGCTCGTGCAGAACGAAAAGCCGCCGAAGCAGATGAGGCTGAAGCGACACCGCCGTCGGTGCCGTCTGGATCAACCGGTGCCAGCGCAGTCGTGATTGGCGCGGCGCTGCTGATGTTCGGCCAGCCTGGCGATACGAACGCGGGCCCTGCACCTGAGGGATTTTCGACCGCCGATTCGATCACTCAAACTTGGAATCTCAACAGCGAAAGCAAGAGACTGAGTGGCTCGGGCACGATCCGGATTTCCGGCGAGCCTGGTGATCAATTCATCCTTCTCAACAGGACTGCCGTTCTGACTGATTTTGAAGGGGATGACCTTCGAGTGACTCGTCAGCACGTCCCTGCGTTGAAGGGGTTGGCGTATGTCATTAGCATTCCCGTTAAGGATCCACCGCCCGCTCCTGCTCCTCCTGTGAACGTCGATCCTTTTGCAGTCCAGCCGCCTCCGGTTGCTGCTCCGCCTGCACCAGGAGTGAAGACATTCAGCGCCAAATTTGAGTTCCAGCTTGAAGTCGAAAATCCGCAGGTAGGATTTACAATCCCGACCGGGATTGCCGCGGTTCATCAACTTGAAGTGACCTACGACGAGGCAGATTGGGAATTCATTTCGCCTGCTTCAGTCCGAATCGAGCAGCTGCCTGCTGGCGGTGCCCCGAAGAGTTCAGCCCGAATTCTCTTAGCTCCCAAGATGGGCGCGACGCTCGCGATTCGCGCTCGAATGCGCGACGTTTCTACTGAGCAAACAACCTACTATGTTGAAGGTGCTCACGTTTATTTGCCAAGCCCGGGCGTCGTCGATGGGAAGCACAAACTCACGTTCAAACCAGCCCAGGGCGTGGTCAGCGAAGTCGAAATTCAGGTTCCAGCGGGGCTGACGGTCGGCAGCGTTGAGGGACCAGTCGGTTCCTGGCAGTTTGACGCCGAAAGTGGGAAACTCAGCGCGGTGATTGAGCCTGCGCAGTCTCAGCCGTTCGCGATCACGATCGCCACTCAACGAGGCTTGGATCCGCTTCCTGCCGATGTTGAAGTGGCTCCGTTGAACGTAGCAGCTGCTACTGGCGAAACCGGGTTTGTTGCGGTCGCTTTCGGCGATGATGCTCAGCCGGAATCGGTCGCGTCAGAGACTTTACGTCCGGTCAATCCTAACGATTTCGACGCAACGCTTCTGCCGGCTGGCGCGGGCCTGAATCAGGTTTATGCCTACGGAAAGGACGGCGGCTCGATCCAGTTGCGCGTCGCGTCCGTTCCGCCTGAAATTCGCGTCCGGACCACTGAGGATCTTTTCGTCGGCTTCGATCAACTCTCGTTAAATGTCCAGTTCACGGTCACGATCACGCGGGCGGGCGTGTTCCAGCTTAGCTTCCCGATTCCGGCAGGACTTGAGCTTGAATCGCTCTCCGGTCCGCAGCCAACGATGCGTTCATGGAACGAGTCTACTGATGAAAATGGCCAGCGCCGGATCGTCATCCATCTCGATACAAAAACGATGGGCGAAGCGATGTTCAACGCTGTGTTTTCTGGAACTCCGCCAGCAGGCGAAGGCGATTGGGAAGTTCCGCGCTTCAGTTTGAATGAGGCCTCGCGGCAGACGGGCGGAATTGGTATTCGAACCGATGAAGGCATTGAATTGCGGGAGAGCGCCAAGGTAAATACGACCCGTCGCGACCCTGCCGAAATCGATCCACCGTTGCGGCCGATGAAGTATGCGATGGCCTACGAGGCGAATCGAAAGGACTGGAGCCTGACGCTCGATCTCAGCCGGAGAAGCCCCGATATCACGGGTGACACGCTTCATGAGGTGGTCCTGCGCGAAGGCCAGACGCGCACGATTCTGACGACGAGATTCGAGGTGAAGCATGCCAAAATTAGGTCGCTTCAGGTGAGTCTTCCAAACCTGAGCGAAGACGAAATCAAGACGATTCAGGCCGATGGCGGGCAACGGAACGAACTTCGGGAAGGCTACGGGGCTCGCGTGACTTCGATTGTGCGAACGGCACCGGATTCCGATATCTGGGAGATCCAGTTTCACAGCCTCTTGATTGGAAAAGGCGATGTGAGGATCGAGTACGAGCGTCGCGGTCAGCGAGCGGAGGAACTTGAGACGCTCACGCCGGCTGGATTTCCGGATGTGCGAGACATGAACTACTATTTTGGCGTCAGAGCAGGTGAACGGATCGAAGTCGTTTCGGACACGACGCCAGAGGGTTGGCGGATCGTCGATTGGACGCGGGTTCCTACTGTGTTGCGCCAATTGCGGACCATTCTTGGTATGGGCGCGGCTCCAGCGCTTGCACTTCAGGCATCGGCTCCCGAAGAACCGATGACGATCAAGCTGAATTATCTCGACCTTGCTAAAGTTCTGAAGTTGCGTGTTACCGGCGGGCAATTGACGACGATCATTTCGCCGCTCGGTGAGCAACTGACCGAAGTTAGTCTAAAAATGGAGATTCTGGAGCGGGCGAGCCTTGATGTTAAACTTCCGCAGGGAGCTGGATTGTTCAATATTCTAGTTAACGGCTCCAGTGTTAATACAGTTCAGAAAGACGGGGTTCATCGTTTCTACATTCTCTCAGGGCCAGACGGTCGGACGGCGCATGTTCGATTTCTCTACCTGACGCCGGGTGCCGGAATCGATAAGGTAAAGCTCCAGGGGCCGGAGTTGAACGCCCCTCTGGAAGGAGTCAGCTGGCTTGTCGTAGCGCCCAAGGGCTATGAAATGACGGCTGGAGACGGCAATATGGATTGGAATGGAGACAGCCGAATGCTGCAGGATTTCACGCTCGCTGCCTATGAAACTAGATCCAGTAGTCTTACGCAACAGCTGGCTGACATGCAGAGATCACAGTATCAGCAGGCGACTCAGCTTGAGGCGACTGGAAATCAGCAAGCGGCATACGAAGCTTATGGAACGGCGGCGAATCAGCCCGGAAATGAGGCGCTTGGCGAAGACGCGAAAGTCCAGATGAAGGATCTCCGGCATCGGCAAGCAGTTGTTAGCTTGGCGACCATTCGCCAGCGCCAGATGATGGCCAGCGCTGGCGCGTCGAAGCCGGATGAAGCCGCTCAGCTCGAGCAGGCTGCTTCCCACAACCCGGTTTTGAGGGACGGCCGGGCGAACTTCAAGGATGAAGATTACAAGCAGCTGCTCCAGGGCCAGGACACGACTGGCTTGAATCGAATCGGAAGGCACATCGGAAACACGCTGCACACCAGCGATCCAGCCCCGCCTGCGATTGTGTTTCCGTTGCCGTATGAGAATCGCGTTTACGCGTTCAATCGCACGATTCAGGTTAGCGGAAGCGACGCTTTGCAGCTCGAACTTCAGTTCAGGCCCGACCAGTCGGTTTCGATCTGGCGGATGATTTGGGTCGCCGTGGTCCTCGCGGTGCTGATCGGCGCGATCGTATTCCTTGGCGGTCGCCGGCAGAATTCTTAACGGCGAAGAAGCGGCAAGCGTTCGAATGCGCTTGCCGCTTTGCGGAGCCCCGTGTAATTCTTCGCCATGTTCACCGGAAAACTGGAGAAAGTCGGCGTCATTGGGCTCGGCATTATCGGTTCGCGAGTCGCCGAAAACCTGCGAAAGGCGGGCAAGCACGTTTATGTCTGGAGTCGCTCTCCGAGGCCGGAGCCGAATTTTCTAGGCTCTCCAGCTGAAGTCGCGGAAAATTCGGAAGCGATCCAGATTTTCGTTTCCAACGGCGAAGCGCTGCTCGAAGTCCTCGAATCGATGGAGAGCATGCTGGATCGACGCCACATTATCATCAACCACTCAACGGTTGATCTGGAGGCGACGAAGAAAGCCGAGCACATCACCCGTGCGGCCGGCGCGATGTTTCTCGACTGCCCGTTCACTGGCAGCAAAGTCGCCGCCGAAAGCAATCAGCTGGTTTTCTACGTTGGCGGCGACGCCCCGATTCTTGAACGAGCCCGACCGCTGCTCGAAATCGTTTCCAAAGAGATTCTTCACGTCGGTAAGATCGGCGACGCGACGGTCTTGAAGATCGCAACGAACATGGTCTCAGCTGCGACCGTTCAGATCCTCGCCGAAGCACTCGCCGTGACCGAATCTCAGGCGATCGACGGAAATATCCTGATGGAAGCGCTGAACATCAACGCCTGCTGTTCTGATTTGGTCAGGATGAAATTGCCGACAATGCTTCAGGGCAATTTCGATCCCCATTTTTCGCTTAAGAACATGTTTAAGGATGCTCAGCTTGCCTTGGCGGTCGCTAACGATTCAAAGACAGACGTTCCGGTGTTGTCGACCACGGCGAGCCTGATGTTCAAGTCAATCCAGAAGGGCAGGGGAGACGACGACTATTCCGTGCTAGCCGCGAATTACGCTAACGATTAGATCTGGATTCGCCGGACGGTTTGGCCGTAAGAATCGACTTCCAATCCGTTGTTGGGTTTTTCTGCCGGGCGGCTTCCTCGGGAGCGAGGCTGGGTTCCGCTCGGCGTGTTGATCCGGTTGGCCGGCCGCCATTTTCCGTGAATCTGGACTGCCGATCCGCGCTGCGTGTTTTCGAAAACGATCTTCGCGGCGTGCTCCGGCAGTCGAATGCAGCCAGCGGAAGCCGGGTAGCCAGGTAGAAATCCGGCATGGACGCCAAATTCGGTTTCGCCGAGTCGCATCCAGAAAGGCATCTCGACATCGTAGAGATTCGAGATTTTTCCGTCGCTGACCCGCTCGGTCATTTTGAAGTTTCCGCGCGGCGTGATTTTGTCGGCCCGCGCAGTCGAAACCTGAGTTTCAAGCCCGACCATTCCGTTGATCATCAGATAAACTCGTTGGTTATCGATATCGATGACGATTGCCGTGTTCGACTTCTTGCTCATCGCAAGCACCCGCGGGCATTTGTAGATCAAAACCGTATTCGTACCCCCGGGAAATCGATCTTCGGTCTGACGATTGTATCGCTTTCCCTTCTTGGTTGCGGCAAACCGCTCACTCGGGATCGGCGAGGTGGCACCCAGATTTATGATCGTCTGTTTACCGAATAATCCGGTTTTCATTTCCGGTGCGGCTGGCGGCTCGACCTCGACGATATCGACGTACATTCCGGCTTTCGCAAAAGACGAAAGTAATGTGGTTATCGCGATCAAAACGATCGCGGGGGAGGATCCTGACGTTCGCATAATTAAGATGTCTTAAGTTGCCACATCGTTGCCGACGGTCAACCGTGCCAAATGAAAACGTTCACTTTTTTTACCACCCTGGCAATTGCCGTTGCTTTCGGAATTCACCCAGCAGCTGCTGAGGATGATGCGGAAGCGAATTTCGTCGCCATGCTAAAGAACGCGACGCTGAAAGGCACTTGGGCTCCGGTTGCGCAAGGCCAGCAGGGCGAGGACAAGAACGATGCCTATCAAGTTTTGCGCGCCGAAAAAGTCGAAGGTGACAACTGGCATATCGTGACTGAGGTCAGTCGTCAGGGCCAGACTTTCGAATATCCGCTTCCCGTTATCGTGAAGTTCGCGGGAGACACCGCAGTCATGATTCTCGATGACGCGCGGACCGGCGATGGCGGAAAGTGGTCAGCCCGCGTGCTGTTTCACAACAACGTTTACGCCGGTAGCTGGTGGAGCGCGGGCGGCAAAGCGGGAACGATCAGCGGAACGATTTCGCAGAAAGAGTGAGCCGGCTTACTCGTCGTCACCCCCGCCGCGAAGCTCCTTAAGGAGGTTCTCCAATTCGCCTTCGATCTCCTTCAGCGGATCTGGCTTGTCTCCATCGTCATCGTCGTCTCCTCCTTTTAGCGCACCGCGAATCAGGCTTTCAAGACCGCCGCCTTTGCTGTCGATCGAGCCAAATTTCGTATGCAGAGCGATCAGCGGATCGCCGATGCTTCCCGATGAAGTCAGCTTAATCATGATATTGTCTCCGAGCAGCGCAGGCTCAAGAATGACCTTTTTCAGCTCCTTGGCGAGCACCTCGGGCACATCTTCAAGGAACTCGTCGAGTTGCAGCTTTACTTTGTCCGTCAGGCTTTTTGACAGGAAAAAGACGACGTTGAATTCGTGCTGATCGGTCGCGCTGTCGATCCAGCTTCCTTCTTCCAGGATCAAAAGATTGCCGTCGATTGGAATCTCGAAGTCGTTAGGGTCGGTTTTCGTCCCTGGCATCAGTTCGAAACGACCCCGGTGAACCGTGAAGCGAATTTTGTCTTTCGTCTCTGTCGTGAAATCGCCGCGCAGCCGCAGATCGTCGCCAAGATGAATGTCGAACGCTTCGAGCTCGCCGATGACGCCTTCCAGTTCATCCAAAATTACTAAGCCATCGATGTAGCTGTCCTGGGAAGCTCCGACGGTGGTGTCGAGAAACGGACGCAATTCGCGTGTCTTAGGATCGAAGGGGCGAAGCACGCCTTTGCCGTCGAAATCCAGATCGATAAAACGCTGGCCCTGCGCCGTGCTGTCAACGGCGATGTGGGCGTGGTAGTCGAGATCGATCGAATTGTGACTGGCGAGATTCTCCGGATCGATGTCGACATTTGTCGCGATGATTTCGGAGTCGAAAATTTGAATCACCGTCCCGGTTTTTTCGATCGTCGCGAGGACTTCCATGTCTTCGATCGCGAAGCGTTTGGCGATTGCCGAGATGGAGAGGTCATCAACAGTGAAGCCAGGCGAAGCCTTTGCGGTCGCCGCCGCCGGAATCTTCGTTTCATCTGGTTTTTCCTCAGATTTTCCAGGTTTGCGCAGCAATTCATCGAGCGAAGTCTTCCCATCCTCATAGATTTCCAGAGTGACTCTCGGTGATTCGATTTCGAGATTTCGAACCACCAGTTTCCGCTGGAAAAGTGGCAGCGTCTCGACCATCAGATCGATGTGCTGAATGTAAATCGTGTTGTTCAGCGCCTTACGATCGCGCAGCGGCACGCCTTTCTCAACAACGGCGTCACGCGGACCGATCGCAATCCCAGTCACCTGCAATCGCGCTGGCCTCGCAAAAATATCCAGTTTTACAGTTTCAATCTCGGCCCGGCAGTTGAAATGTTCTTCGATCTGCGCGACGAGAAAATCCGGATCCTGAATTTTCTTAACCGTGATCATCAGCGCAGTACCGCCGATGGCTACAATCAAAACTAACACTACCAAGGCACCGAGTAGGATGCGTTTCAAATTCATGCTCAACCATCGTCTTCGGAAGCGCGACCGCGCAAGGGGATTTGTCGCTTTGACAGGGGTTCTCGCGTTGCTGTGCAGCGGTTGCGGCGATGACCCTGAGGCTGACTTCCCGCGCAAGCCGATCGAGGTGATCGTGCCGTTCAACGAAGGCGGTGCGAGCACGATGACCGCGCGTCCGATTCAGCTAGCGATCCAAAATCACCCGGAAATCTCGCCCCAACCGTTCGCGATTCTCCCGACCCCTGGAGCCGGTGGCGCAGTCGGAAGTCTGCGTGTGAAAAACGCCAGGCCGGACGGCTACACGATCCTGAATCTCCACGACGCAATTCTAACGCGAAAGTATGTCGAGGGAGGCCCGAGCTACGGTCCTGAAGCGTTCGTCCCGATTGCTGCGACCTGCGAATCCGGCTCAGTTCTTTGTGTTGGTCCCTCGTCGCGATTCGAGTCGCTCCAGCAGCTGCTGGACGAAGCCGCAAGCGAGCCGGGATCGGTTAAGATTGGCGTTAATCATGGAATGCCGAGTCATTTCGTTGCGTTGCTGCTGTCCCGCGAGCGAGAAAATCTGAGATTCAGCTATCCGTTAATGGGCGGCGGCGCGGATCGCTTTTCGCACCTGTCCGAGGGAAGAATTGACGCCACTTTGTTCTCGGCCAGCGAGTATTTTTTGTTTAAGCGAGGAGGAGTCGAGGCCTTGGTATATCTCGCCGATGAGCGGCATCCCAGCATGCCGGACACTCCAACCGCGAAGGAAGAAGGCGTCGACATCGTCTGGGGATTGACCCAGATGTGGTGGGCTCCGAAGGGGACGCCACCCGCTCGAGTCGCGAAGTTAGCATCGATCCTGAAAGCCGCGGTCGAGTCCGAAACGGTGAAGGAAGTTTACGCCGAATTGAAGGTCGAGCCCCGTTTTGTCGAAGGCGAGAAACTTCAGCAGCTGCTGGATGCGCGCGAAGCGGTGATTCGTGAACTCAACGTGCATTCGACGCCGGTTTCTTCACCGCCAACAACGATGCTCGTAGTCGGCGGAGTCGTTATTTTCGGTTTGCTCGTGGTGTTCGCTGGATTTCGAAAGGCTAGCCAGATTCCTCGGATCAAATATCCGCCTGGCCCAACCATCGCGGTGCTTCTGGGCTTGATCGCGTTCATCGCGATTTTCGCGTTCCGCCTGGTTCCGTTCTGGATTCCGGCGGCGCTGTTCTCCGGGATCTTGGGTTTTCGAATCGCGCCTGACAAAAACACAAAAATCGCCGCCGTTTGCCTCGGCATTGGACTCAGCGTCGGCCTCCATCTTCTTTTTACCCAAGTGATCATCCTCGACTTGCCATGAGCGCCGATATCTTTTTCTGGACGACGCTCGGAACGATTATCGGGCTGATTGTGGGCGCGATTCCGGGCCTGACGGGCGCAATGGCGATCGCGCTCGCCGTTCCTCTGACTTATGGAATGGACAAAGCGCCTGCACTCGCGCTGCTGGTTGCGATGTACGTCGGTTCGGTCAGCGGAGGGCTGATAACAGCGACTTTGCTTAAGATTCCAGGCACTCCGGCATCGATCATGACGACGCTCGACGCCTACCCAATGGCCGCGAAGGGCCGGCCGCGGCGAGCACTCGCGCTAGGCGTGATTTCGTCGCTTTTCGGCGGAATCGTTGCCTGGTTCGTTCTGGTCGCGCTTAGCGGAGTCGTCTCCAAACTCAGCCTGGCACCGCTTGAACTTTTTTCGCTCATCGTGGTTTCGCTCGTGCTCGTCGCGGTGATCTCGAAAGGCGCGATGCTGGTCGGTTTGTTCTCGGCTTTTCTGGGAATGCTTTTCGCGCTCCCAAGGATCAATCCAGCGACCAGCGAGCCTCGGCTTACGTTCGGAGTACCCGAACTTTCAGACGGATTCCAGCTGCTTCCGGTGCTCATCGGTCTCTTCGCGATCAGCGAATCCGTTAGGCTTGTCGTCACGAAAGAAAAGCGCGAGATCGCTGGCGGTGGAGGCGGAGTTCTAGGCGGAACGCTTCCGAAAATGAAGGAATGGATCCAGCAGCTGCCGAATCTGATTCGCTCCTCGATGATCGGGAGTTTCGTCGGAATTCTGCCGGCGATCGGGGCGAACATCGGCTCGCTCCTGTCTTACGGCGCGGCAAAATCGAGCGCGAAAGACCGCGATGAATTCGGCAAAGGAGCGGACTCCGCGATCGTCGCGAGCGAATCGGCTAACAACGCGACTGTCGGCGGCGCGCTCGTTCCGCTGATCGCGATTGGGATCCCAGGAAGCGTGATCGACGCGATCCTGCTTGGTGCGTTTTTGATCCACGGAATCCAGCCCGGACCGTGGCTTTTTGAGAACAACCCGGAGATCGTTTCGACCATCAGCTGGTCGTATCTTTTCGCGAACCTCGTGATGTTCGTGGTGATGTGGTTTTCGATTAACCTGCTCATGAAGCTCGTGAAAACGCCGCGATGGGTGCTCGTCCCGGCTGTGCTGCTTTTCAGCGTGATCGGCTCGTTTGCGATCGCGAATCGGCCATTCGATGTCTGGGTGATGCTCAGTTTTGGCGGTCTCGGGATCGCGATGAACCGCTTCGGAATTCCACTCGCTCCGTTCGTTCTTGGATTCGTGCTTTTCCCGATCGCCGAGTGGCAACTCGTCCAGGGACTCGGGATGAACGAAGGAAATTGGCTGGCGCTGCTCACCAATCCGATTTCCGCCGGATTGCTGATTTTGGCGCTCGTTTTGCTGGTTGCCCCCTTCATCAAACGCCGCTCAACGGCGAGCGTCTGATTTCTAGAGGACTCCGTATTTTTCGAACGCCGCTGCGGCACCGAGACCGTCTCGAATCGCGTCACGGACTTCGTTTTCCGCATGAACTTTCTGCCAGGCTGCGGTCAGAATCTCAGCTTCGACAGCTTGCGGAACGATGACCACGCCGTCTTCGTCTGCAAAGACGAGATCGCCGGTTTCGATCTTCACGCCGCCGACTTCGACCGGCTCATCGCGCGAGATCACGCGCTGCCGATTGAAGCTGTCATAGGGCGAGACGAGGTTCGCGAAAACCGGAAATTTCATCTCCCGCATCGCCGCGATGTCCCGGACTGCGCCGTCGACGATCACGCCTGCGCAACCGCGGTTTCGCGACGCAGTCGAAAGCAATTCGCCCCAGATTCCCGAACGAGTCGAGCCTTGGGCGGCGGCGATGAGCACGTCATCGGGCCTGCAATCGTCTACCGCTTCCAGCTCGATTTTGTAGGGCTCGGGATCTTCGAAATCGATCTCTTCCCAGAGCGTCGTTCGGCAACGCCCGACAAGCTGATTAATCCCGGTTTTCGGCGCGAGCTGAGGAGTCGTGGTCAGACATTGCTGGCGGAAACCGGCCGCATCCAGCACGTCGGAAATGACAGCGCTGTAGAGATTTTCGCGGACTTGTTCGAGGGTAGGTGGAGTTTCTGACATCGTTAGTTTTTCTTGGAATTTTCGAGCCGGGCCTTCTCTTCGGCATCGCGCTTTTCGATATCTTCTTGATGCTTGGAGAAGGATTTGAAAACGTCGCCGATCACCATGTCGGCCAAGCCGCCCAGCTCTTCGAGTATGACCGTTTCGGCACTCGGCATCAAAACGGATCTCTCCGGTTCATAGCCGCCAACTTCGTAAGAATCCTCCGTTGCGATGTAGCCGATTCCGCCGTTTGCGTAGCCAACGATGATTGGAATCGCACGATCGGCGATCGCTCCCTCCAGCTTGAATCCGTACTCGACCATCGGCTCTCCAGGCATCGACAGAAGCAGATAGGGGCCGATTTTCATCGCCATCAATTCGGCCTTCACAACAGTGCCTTCCTTGCCTGGAAGCTCGACCTCTTTGCTGGCGACTCGGATCGGGAAAAACGACTCGCGTTTTGACAGCTCTTCGCGGGTCACGCCACGCGCCAGAGCCTGAGTAACCGCACAGCCGAGATCGCGGCCTGCCCATTGAATGTCAGCCTCGTCAGCACACCGGTAAGGGTAGCCCGGGAGGTTCGGCCGGATGTCTCCAGCGCAGCCTTGTAGAAACATGGCGTTGGTCTGATTTCCGTAGACCATCTCGACAAAAGTCTGCGCATCGCCCGGGAAATCGGCGGTCATCTTAGGATAGCCGTTTGGATACGGCGTAGAGCCCTTGTCGCCCCAGGTGAAGAAGCACGGGTGGCAAACGGCGTGCATCAAAACGGCGACTGGCGTGAGCGATTTTCCATCATCGAATCGTAGGACCTTGACGCGTGGATCGTTCGGTCCATCGGGATTCAAGCGGACGACCGCCTGGCCGTTGATGACCTTCCGCCGATTGATTCCGAAGCTGATTTCGTCCTCCCCGTAGCCGACCGTGACCATCCGCATGTCCCCAGCAGCTGCTGTGGCCGCGTCGCCGATTTTATCGATCAATTTTCGGCCCCAGGGCGTGATCGGATCCCATTTCGGCCCCGAATGATTGTGCGAGGCGGTTACCATGATATTCGCCGCAGGAACGCCGGTCTTTTCTTCGATTCGCTCGCGAATCAGCCTAACCATATCGGAATAGGCGTTGATCAGATCGGTCGTCACGATCGCAGCTTTCGTTTCGCCGTCATCGAGGATCAGGACTCCGGCTTTGAGCGGGTCTCGCACGCCGTCGACGATCCGGGGATGCCCGTAGGTCTGCATGCCGATCGCATTCTCCGGCGTGATGTCGATCTTCGCCGAGCCCGCCATGAGGTTTGATTGAGCCGGAAACGTCCCGTCTCCGATTTGTGCGGAAGCGGGCCCGGTGAGGAGCAGAACGAGTGCTGAAACGAATAATCCAATTCTCATAGAGGTGATTGAAGGGCGTGAAACCGCTTCTGTCGAGAAAACTGCGGACGAGAGATTCAAATCCGGCAAAAGCGAAGAATGCGTCATTCCTGCCTAATTTAGTTTGGAATCGTTTGTTTTTATGATATCCATACTAAAATATCAGGCTTATGATTTTCCGATCCGCCCCAATTCTCATCACAATCACGGCATTTTTACTGCCTCTAGCGGGTCTCCGCGCTCAAGACAGTGCTCGTGCTGCTCTTGGAATCCTCGAACAAAAAGCTGGCGGCACTGAGGCCGCGAACGTGGTCGCGGTCGTCGGTTTCAACGGTAAGAGTCAGCCTGTTTCGTGGAAAATTCTCGTCAAGATCAACGGGAACGACCAAATTTTGCGGGAATACATCGTTCAAAAGCGGCAGCTGCTGGGGCCAACGGTGGTTCAGCGAACTGCGGATGTGGATTTGCCAAAAACGCCGCTTTTGCTCTCTGCGTTGCGAATCGATTCGCCTGAAGCCTTTCGGATTGCGGACGACGTTGCGATTGCGAATGGAGTCGGATTTGATCAGGTCAATTATCAACTTCGCTGGCGCGGAAACGACGTCGAGCCGACTTGGTTGACGACGTTGATCGATAGCCATGGAAAAACGGCGGGTAGCATTTACGTGACCGCGAACACGGGGACGGTGGCTCATCAAAATTTCAGCGGGGCCACGGCTGTCGCTCAGAATGCGCGTCCGCCAAAGGGTCTGACTCCGGTCAGCGCAAATGCCGCTCAAGGTCCGCCACGGGCGGTGGTTTCGCCAGTTGCGCCGGCCCCTCAGTCACAGCGTCAACCACAGCCGCAGCCACAGCCACAGCGTCAACCGCAGACGAGGCCGGCCGCAAAGCCGGAACCGAGCTCGGCTCCATCTTCGAGCATTTGGCTTCTGAATCCGGCGAAGCGTCGGGCGCGTTCCGAGCCAGCTCCTCAGCCACAGGTTCCAAGTCGCTATCGGCCGCGCTGATTTGATCAGATGACGCGATATTTGCGTGAGCGAACGCTTTTTCCTCCGTTGCTGAGCGAAGAGCCGTCGAGCGCGCTGAATCTCGTCGTGGTGATCCCGGCCAAAGACGAACCAGAGTTGGTTTCGTCCTTGGAAAGCCTCAGAGCTTGTGAGAAGCCCGAGTGCGCGGTTGAGATCATCGTTGTCGTCAACAACGGTGAAACTGACACTTCAGAGTGCGTTCAGATCAACGCTGAGATCGCTGCGGGAGCGAAAAAATGGGCTGAGCTGAATTCTACGCCCGATCGGCGATTTTTTGTGCTTCACCAGCAGCAGCTGCCGAAGAAACACGCTGGAGTTGGGCTCGCTCGGAAGATCGGAATGGACGAAGCCTGTCGTCGACTGGAGGCCGTTGAAAATCACGAAGGAGTGATCGTTTGTTTCGATGCAGACAGCCGATGCGACCCGAATTACCTAATAGAAATCGATCAACTGTTCCGGCGTAATCCGGAATGTCAGGCCTCCTCGATTTATATCGAGCATCCGACCTCTGGAACGGAATTTTCACAGGATGTTTACGATGGAATCGTCTTTTACGAGCTTCATCTAAGATATTATGTAGGGATGCTCAAAAAAATCGGGTTTCCGTTCGCGATTCAGACGATTGGATCGGCGATTGCGGTTAGAAACAATGCCTATCAAGCGCAGAACGGGATGAATCGGAAGAAAGCGGGCGAGGACTTCTATTTTCTACACAAATTTACTCCTCTGAACGCGGTTGAGGAGCTCAATTCGACTCGCGTGATCCCTTCGCCAAGAATATCAGATCGCGTTCCATTCGGAACGGGAAAAGCGGTTGGCGATTGGATCGAATCCGGGAAAGATTCGTATACCACTTACGCTTGGAAGAGTTTTATCGACCTACAGCGCTTAATCGAAGGTTTCAGAGGTCTCTATTTGCTGGAATCCGGCTCGCAAGATAGTTGGTTCGCTGAATTGCCGGAAAGTCTTCGTAGTTTTCTTCAACCAGATGATTTCTGGACTCGAATAGTAGAAATTCGCAGCAACTCAACTTCTCAAGCTCAATTTGAGTTACGATTTTTCCGATGGTTTAACGCATTTCAGGTCATGAAATATCTGAATCACGCGCGCGAGCATTTTTATCCGAATGACGACGTCGTCACGGCGACTCAGCGATTGCTTGGAAGCGAATCCGGATCGGCGCGGGATCTTCTCAAAGCAATGAGGCAGCGCGATCGTTTTGGATTGGATCAAAATTGATCCGGGTCCTAGACTCGATGAATGAAAACGCTCCAGGTTCTCTTCCTCTGTTTCTTAGTCGCTTTGTTTGGCCCCGCCTCAGCAGCTGCTGGCTCGCTGCGGGCCGGAGCCGCGAAAGTCGACATCACGCATCCGGATCACCCGGCTGGTTCCAATCCGCTCTACGCGAAGGCGCTGGTTTTGAGCGACGATGAATCCGGCCAGGTCGCGGTGATCGTGGCCGTCGACGCAGTCGCGATCGCCGAGATCGGATCGATCAAAGACCCGTTCCTGGCGAACGTGCGAGCGCGGTTGAAGGAGGAAATCGGGCTGGATCCGGCGAACATCATGATAAACGCGAGTCATTGCCATGGAATCGTTTGTGCTGACGTGGAAGCCCGGACGGTGGCGGCGGTCAAGGAAGCCTGGGAGCGGTTGGCACCTGCTCGGGCGGGCACGGGCGCAGGCAAGGAAGATCGGATCATGGAAAACCGCCGGTTGATTCTGAAAAACGGAAAGCAAGCCGATGTTCGCCACGCATACTCAATGCCAGCGGACGAAGACGTCGCTGCGGTCGGGCCGATTGATTCGGAAATCGGACTTCTGCGAATCGATCACGAGGATGGGCGTCCGCTGGCCTTGGTTTACAATTTCGCGGTCCACCCGATTCAAGGGGTTCCGGGGCGCGGAAACACAGCCGATATGACCGGGTTTGCGTCGGTTGTGATCGAGGAAAACCTGGGTGAAGGCGCTGTGGCTCTTTTTATTCAGGGCTGTGCTGGCGACATCAATCCAGCAAACTACAAAGCCGTAAACCAACTGCGCGACGCCGAGCCTCTGGGGAATTTGTTGGGCCTTAGTACTCTGCGGGCGGCCCGGAAAATTGAAACGTCGGAAAATGTCGATTTGTCGATGGTCAACGAATCGTTGACGCTTCCTCGTGCGGATCTTGTCGAGCGAATCAAGGAAATGGAGGTGGAAGTTGATGCGCTTCTTGAATCATTGAAGGGAACGACTCTGAATTTGAAAACCTTCGTTCCGCTTTACATGAAGTACGGTGTTTCCGGTGATTTTCCGTCTTATTATTCTCACCGCTATTTGCAGGATGAAAAACTAGGGAAGGAAGATTGGAAAAAGCTGGATGACGAAAACCGCCAGAACATGGCTGCTTATATCCGTAATATCCAGACGATGGAGGAGTTGACTCGAAAACAAATTAATCTGGCGCTTCTGGAGCGGCACCACGAGCGCAATCCCGATGCCGAAAAGACGATCGATGTCGAAGTTGTTGGCCTGCGAGTCGGCGATTTCCGGATGGTGACGTTTCCAGGCGAAGTCACCGTGCAGATCGGCTTAAATATCAAAGGTGCTTCCGATTTTGAGCAAACTTTCGTAGCGGGCTACACGAACGGTTATATTTATTATTCACCGACTGCCCAGCAGCTGCTGAATCGAGGTGGAGCTCAGGAAGACAGCGATTGTCTTCTCGCTCCTGAATGGCAAGAGCTGTTTGAAGCCGTCGCAAATCGGGTGATCAACGATCTTTAGCGCTTCAAGCGGCCTGATCCAGATTCTTATAAGTATAACGGACCGGGAGCGTTCGCGCGATGATTTCGAACAAATCCTCCCGCTTGAACGGCTTGGCGAGGAATTCCGCGCAACCGGCTTCCATGGCCGCCTGGCGCTGATCTTCCATCGCGAATGCAGTCAGAGAAACGATGATCGGACGTTCGTTAGCCGGAGCTTCGGCGAGGATTTTTCGCGTTGCATCGGTTCCTCGCATATTAGGCATGTCTTCGTCCATAAAGATAATATGTGGACGCCAACTCCGCCATTTTTCGACCGCGATGACGCCGTCTTCCGCTTCCTGAAGAGTAAAGCCAGCTGAAGAGAGAAGTTTCTGCATCAGGAGTCGGTTCAGCGGCTGGTCTTCAGCGACTAGCACGCGGATCTCTTCGTGACCAGGCTCAAGACCGACGACGGTTCCCAATTCAATGGCTTCCGAACCTGATCCCGCGCTTGGAGCTTTCTGGATGTGCTCAACGCAGGGAATTTCGAGCGTGAAAAGCGTGCCGAAACCGATTCGACTCATCAGATCGACTTTTCCGCCCATCAACTCGGAAAAACTTTTCGAAATCGCGAGACCCAAGCCAGTTCCCTGGGTGGCGCGTTTGCCGAGCTCGGTCTGGACGAACTTCTGAAACAGCCGCGATTGGTCGATTTCGCTGATGCCCGGGCCGGTGTCGAAAACGCCGAATTCAAGCCGCAGGTTACGCCGATCGGGTGTCTCAGGATTTTCTGGCTCGGAGTCGCAGACGCCAACGCGCAGGGCCACTCCGCCCTTTTCTGTGAACTTCACGGCGTTGCCGAGCAAATTGAGCAGAATTTGACGGAGTTTGCCTTTGTCAGCTTCGATCGTGACGGGCAATTCCGTTAGTTTGACTATCTCCAAACCAATGCCTTTGGCCTCCGCTTTCATTTGAACCATTCCCGAGACGGAACTCAGCAGCTGCTCAAGTTCGAAGACTTCTGGAGTGAGTTCAGAGCCGCCAGCTTCGATCTGCGAGACTTCGAGAATGTCGTTGATCACGCCGAGCAGATGTTCGCCGCTCGAGTTGATAATTCCGAGGTGATCGAGCTGCATTTTCGTCAGCTCGGCCTCTTGAGTCATCACTTCAGTGAATCCGATGATCGCGTTGAGCGGAGTCCGAACCTCGTGGGTCATTTTGGCCAGAAATTCGCTTTTTGCGTCGTTCGCCTCGTCGGCTACGCGTCGAGCTTCTTCGAGTTCGAGATTTTGCTGAGCTTCGCGCTCGCTTGCCCGAAACTGGGCGATTGCGATGCCGATCTGGCCTGCAAGCGACTGAAGCATCTTAGTTTCATCGTCTGTCCAGATGCGTTTCTCGCCGAAATGGTGAAGGACGATCAAACCGTTGGCGAGATCGCTGTGAACGGTCCGGACGGCGAGAAGCGATTGGACGTTATCGTCGGCGAGGACGTGGAATGGAGCGATTTCGTCAGGCGTGATTACGGAACTCCGATCTTTCGCAAAGGGTGTGTCGCTGTTGAGAAGCTGGCGCATCACGGGAGTCGCTGTCGGGAGCTCCCGTCGGGCGAACGGCTGAGCTGGATCGGTAACGTGTTCGGAGAGGATCTCGGCGAAGCCTTCGTCGCCTTCGCTGCAGAACGCGACGTAGCAGCGGGCGACTCGAAAATGGTCGGAAAGTCGAGCGAGAGTCGCGTTGAACATCTCGGCGCTGTCCAGTCCGCTTCGGAATTCCGCAGTGGTGCGTTCCAGGAGCATGGCGCGCTGAATCTGACGAGCCAGGGCGGCCTCAGCGCGGCTTCGTTCGCTCTCCAACTGCTGTTGGCGAGTTTGCTCGCGATTCGCGCGTGATCGATGCAAAGAGAACAAGATAAAACCGAGCAGGAGCGTTCCGCCGGTTCCAAAAGAGATCATCGCCCAGCGAGTTTGATACCATGGAGGGAGAATTCGGATACGGACTCTGGCTCGGTCATTCAGCCAGAGCGAGCCGTCCGATGCTTGAGCCAGAAATGTGTAGTTTCCGGGATTCAGGTGGGTGTAATTCGCTTCTAGAGTCGCGTCGCCGAGACGCCAGTTGTTGTCATGGCCTTCCAGCATGTAGCGATATCGAGTTTTGCTCGAGGAGGCGTAATTCATCGTGCCGAACCCGATAGTCATCGAGAGACGAGGGTCGTAAGCGACGTCAAACTGCTCGGTTGCTGCGAGTGGGCGAGTAAGAATGTCGCTTCGATCGGGATCGATTTCATTTCCGTAAAGTTTTAGCGAGGTCAGCAGCGGGCGCGTCGTCAGGAGCGGTTTGGGCAAATTTTGTGGGTCGATGATGTTAAAACCACCTGGACCGCCGACATAAATTCGTCCGTCCACAGCTTTGTGGATCGATTTGGTATAAAACGTCGAACTCTGGAGGCCATCGCTCTGTCCAAATTTTCGGAAAGCGCTGGCTTTGGGGTTC
Source organism: Verrucomicrobiales bacterium (assembly GCA_047620505.1). Taxonomy (GTDB): domain Bacteria; phylum Verrucomicrobiota; class Verrucomicrobiia; order Verrucomicrobiales; family DEV007; genus JBLHKS01. Next base: position 121,241 of record JBLHKS010000001.1, read on the forward strand.
TCGCGAACTTTTGGATTGAAACGAATCAAGCCCGCACCGGTGGCTACCCAAAGTTGGCCCTCGTCATCCTCTGCTACTGAAAATGCGTCAGAATGGGGGAGTCGGGCACTTCGAGGAGTGTAGTTTTTTAAGGTTCCTGCGTTTGGATCGAACCTGGAAAATCCCCCGTTTTTCATTCCGATCCAGATCGTGCTGTTGGAACCTCCGGCAAGATCGGTGATGTTCTGCGAGGACAACTGGATATCTTTGTCATCGCAAAGGTCGAGGTATCGACTCCAGCTCTGAGAGATCGAATCGTACCACCAGAGCCCGTCGCTGAACGTGGCCACCCAGAGTCTACCATCCTCATCTTCGTGAAGATCGGTAACGTGCTGTCGAACTCCTTCCGCGATGCCTGTGTCGATCCGAACGAAACTGTCTGAGCTTTCTTCCCAACGAACCAGGCCATTTCCAAGGACGCCTACCCAGATGTTTCCATCCTCGGTTTCCAGTAAGGCCGTTATCGTGTCCCCGGGAATGCTTTGGAAGCTGTCCTGTTCGTGCTGAAAAATTTCGAAGCTGTCCATTCCCGAATCCAGCCTGCCCAAACCGCCGCTGGTCCCGACCCAGAGCCGGCCCTGGCTGTCTTCCATCACAACGGGAGCGAAGTTTCGAGGCAGACTTCCTGGATGTGCCGCATCCTGCCGGAAATGGACCGATTCGCCAGTTTCCGGGTCGAAGCGGTTCAGGCCGCCTTCGGTCCCGATCCAAATCGAACCATCAAGCGATGAGGCGAACCCGCGAACGCCCGAGTGGCTGAGCGAAGTGGGAACCGCCGGATCGGCCGCGTATTTCGGAAACCAGCTTTGCATCAGGCTGAATCTGCTAACTCCGCCGTCAGCAGCTGCTCCCAGCCAGAGGACTTCGCGTTTGTCCTCGAAAATCGTCGTGATCGGCCCGGCGACGATGCTTCCTTCGTCTCTCGTATCGTTCTCGTACCAAATCCACTCCCCGGATTTCGCCATGAATCGACCAAGGCCCCTCGAGGTTCCCGCCCAGAGAGTTCCTTTGCTGTCGCGGTGCAGCGAAAGCACGTTTGCTTCGATCTCGACTCGCGTCAGCACGGTTCCGTTCTGGCTGATTCGGAAAAGACCAGAACCCAGAGTCGCCATCCAGATCCCTTTCTCAGTATCGGCTGAAAGGGCCGAGATTTCCGAAGGCTCATTCCAAATTTCGACCCAATCACTGGTTTCGTTCTGCCGATAGAGTCCACCCCCGTTCGTGGCGACCCAAAGCTTACCTTCTCGGTCCGTTATGATCGAGTGGATGACCTTGTTTTCCGTTGATTCGCCGAGAGCAATCTGCTCGAACTGCGAAGTAGACCGATTGAAGCGATTGAGTCCGTTTTCGGTTCCAATCCAGAGTCCTCCATCGGAATGAATATGAAGCGAAGTGACCGAATTGTGGCTCAGACTCGTTAGATTTCCGCTCTCGGAGCGAAACCAAACGGTTTTTCCGGTTTTTGGCTGAAACCGCGCCAGGCCGTCTCCTGCGGTTCCGATCCAGAACCAACCTCCCTTGTCGGCGGCGATGGAGCGAAGGCCGCCGACCCATTTTTTGCCGCTCGAATCCGTCTCCAGCTCGTAGGACCGGAGGCGAATTCCGTTGAATTCAGTCAGGCCGTTCTCCGTGCCGATCCAGATTGCTCCTTCGTTATCAAAGACAATCCGATGAACGCCGCCGTCGCTCATTCCGTTCTGAGTCGAGAGATTCGCGAAAATAATTCGCTCATCGACATCAGCCTGGACCTCCGAAATACGGAGCCAGCAGCTGCTGAACGCAAAGCTCATGAGGAGCGCTGTCGCCAGCGCCTTACGGCAATGGAGAATCACGGATTTAGGGAACGAGGAATTGGGGAAAAGGGGGAGGTGTCCAAACAAGAAGTCCAAAAAGTTATCAAACCTTAATATGTTTGACAATTTTTGTTTTTATAAATATTATAGACGAGTTCGCGACATTCAAATCTTTTTTGGTGTTGTGAGGGTAAAGCCCTGCCTTGGATCTCGATCTATTTTGATTTGAAAGTCTCACCTGCAATTTCCAAGACTCGCCATGCGGCTCGAATTCGGTTCATCCGGAGAAAGGGCCGTTTGGGCGGCTTGAGCTTGATGGAGGTCCTGGTGGTGATCGCGATCATCGCGGTTCTGGCGGCTTTGGCGCTTCCAGCGATTGAAAATATCCACGGAACGGCGAACAAAACGGCCGCGCTAAGCAATGCCCAGCGGATTGCCTCGACATCGAGCGCGCTGGCTTCGATGGGAGTGGCTCACGTCTTGCCTGATTCGCTTGGCGGGGTCGAGGCGACTGCTCGTCTGCTTCGAGAAGGCGTGACGGTATCGGAAGGGATTTTCGCGGGGCAGTTTTTCGTGGTTACCGGGATGACGGACGACGACATCCTCGCTGCGGCCGCTTATCTGGAAACTGTCTACGATTTTGCGGAAGTTCGGCTGGTTTACGATCCCGAGAAGACTTGAGATCAGGCTATCCGGGGTCAAAAGACCGCAAAAATTGCGTGTTCGACTTCGGGATTCGTGCGAGAATCTGCCCATGAAATTTCGGAGAGGCTTTTGTTTCGTGTGGGTGCTGATTTTGGTCTCTGCGCTGGCAGGAAAACTATTGGCTCAGGCGGAAGGGGAGGAGGAAGAAGTGTCTTTTGGTAATGACTACCTTGAGGGCGAACCTGGGGTAAAATTGTTCGATTCCAGAAAACTGACCCTTGGACCTCTCGCTAGTCGAATTCTGCTGGAAGCACTGGTTGCTGCAGCTGTAAATACAAATTCCAGTTATACCGAGAGACGCTCGAAATCGATCGCGATTGCCCTGCAGATCGATCCTCAGCATTCGTTAGCAGTCGGTGCAAACGCGTTGTTTCTGGAGAAAAGAACTCCCGATTCAATAAAGGGATTTCGCACGCTCACGGAAATTGCCGAGGTGCTCTGGCTCGCTACAAAACGTCTTCAAACAGGGTCAGAGGCGGATCGGACGCTTGCGAAGTACCTCACAGATGTCGCTTGGTTGTGTAAACCAAAAGACGCTGACTTTGTCTCCCTGCTGCAGGAAGCGCGAGAAGATGGCTTCGTCGGGGATTGGTCGACAATCTTCCTTCCACCGGGGCCTACTATGGACGAAATCGAGCGTGAGAAATTGGTCAAAGCTGTTTTCGCCTCAACTAGCGGTGAAGCAAATGCTCTGATTCTCACCCGAGTTGGAGATCGTTATTACGGAAAATCGATTCCCGTAAAAGTCGAGTCCGAGAGGAATGAACCGTTCAAAAGGGAATCCAGAGTTGATATCGATATCAGAGCTATTGACCGTAGTAATCTTGATTATTGGACTCCGATCCCGTTGCTGATTCAGAAAAGGGCAGGCGAAAAGTGGCGCACTGGATACATAATCTCAGCCACGTTGACGGGCGAATTTGCAGGGAAGGACATCGGAGGATCATCCGTCGCCACCGCACTGGCCTTGGAAATGCTTCCTGAAGGCAAATCATATGATCCCGACTTTGCGGTCAGCGGCGTGCTCATTAAAGATGGGCAAATTGGCCGCGTAGGCGCGATTATTGAGAAAATTAAAGGAGCGGCCAAATCCGGGTGCACCCACGTGGCCTTACCTAAGGAAAATGTCATCGAGTTGATGGACCATGTTGTGAGCGAAGGATTTTCTGACCTGTTGAAAGTGCAGGTGTTTGCTGTGGAAGAATTCGATGAAGTAAAAGCGCTTGCTTTGACTGGTGAGCATCGGGATTTCCTCGTGAACGAATCGCTCAAGATTTACGCTGAAACGGCTGCGAAAATTGCTCGATTTGAAGACCCTAAAGATCTTTCCCGTTTTCCTGCGTTAGTCGAGCGGCTCCGCAAGGTCGTCGAGTTGACCCCGAATCACTGGTCGGCGAGAATTCTTCTGGCTGAGGCATCAGGGAAGGGACCGAAAGTGCTTTCGATCGGACGATCGTTCCTCATCCTTCAGGCGCTCTCGGAAAAAGTTGAAGATTCACTGCAACTCAGCGACGAGCTGATGACCGAACTCTCTGAGGTAACGCTCGATAGAACTCGATTCCATCCAGCTCTTCAGCCTCTCATCCAGGCCCTTCGGACGATTCAAGAAGCCGAAACTGAACGCCGTCGGATCAGCAGTGCTCGGCTCGACGGAAAGACCTGGCAGCAATTGCGCTCGGAAGGAGATGCGCTGGTTGAAAATACGCTGGATGAAATCAATTCCAGAGTGGAACTGAAAGTTGGGCTAGATCGCTTGCGAATTGAACCGCTGGACATTCACGGTGCCGAACAACGTTAAATCGATCCCTCGATCTTTGATCTGGGTGCCAGCAGCTGCTGGTTTACTTGTGATCATCGCGGTTTGGCATTCTGGCGCTGATGATTCGAAATCTGACGCTCCAAAAGCGCCGGAAATCGCGGTAGAGAAATCTGATTCGATTCCAGCCACAATTTCGATGGCCAAACAGGGAATCGAGGGCGTTTTCGGTTCGGTCTGTGCGGCCTGTCACGGCGTGGAAGGGGAGGGAAATCCCGAATTGAAGGCTCCGTCAATCGCCGGAATGCCGGCGTGGTATGTCGAAATTCAGCTGGAAAAATTTCGCTCCGGAATTCGGGGGGCGCATCCGGAAGACTTGGAAGGCACGCAAATGCGAGCGATGTCCATCGTGCTCAAACCGGAGTGGATCCAGCCGATGGCGAAACACGTCGCGGCACTGAAACCGAGATCCACTGAAAACACGCTCGGCGGCGATGGCGACGAAGTTGCCTGGCTTTACGAGCAACAATGCATGGCCTGCCACCGTTACAATGGCCAGGGCGAACGGGTTTTCCGCTCGGCACCGCTGACGACGCTCCCCGACTGGTATCTCGCTGCTGCGCTCCGGAAATACCGCGATGGGATTCGAGGGCCAGATGAAAAGGAAGACCCGGACGCCTGGAAAATGCATCAGCAGGCCAGGCTCCTTTCGGATGAGCTGATCGTCGATCTCGCGGCTTACATTGCTGAGTTGGCCCAGACCTATCCGCCCGGCGTGAGGCGTGGTCGTGTTCGCCGCTGAACTCAACTTGCGCTTGCATCTTTGTCAGGATCGCCAATGATCGGCCCCGAAATGAAAGTAATTATGATCTACGGGAGCGCCAACGACATGGCGTTCATGGACATCGGAAAAGACTACCTCAAAGAGAAGAGCATTGCCTTCGAGGAAAAGGTCCTTTCCGCTCACCGCGACCTGCCGGAATTGATGGACTACATCGATGAGCTGAACAAGCTGGATGAAAAAATGGTGATCATCGCGATCGCTGGTTTGTCTGCCGCTTTGCCAGGAGTTGTCGCTGTAAAAACCGAGATCCCTGTGGTCGGCGTGCCGGTCCCGGGTGGTCCCCTGAATGGCATCGATGCGCTTCTGGCCATCTGCCAGGTGCCGGGTCAGGTTCCGCTTGGAACAGTCGGTCTGCACAAAAAAGCGCCGCTGAACGCCTGCATGTTCGCTGAGCGGATCCTCAATTTGAGCGGTTCCTGATCAGCTGTTGCTGCCGGACCACTCAAGCTTTTTGCGCAGTACTCCGTAGAAGGAGTGCTGCGCCGAAGTAACGAGTGGAACTGTGAAATCCGCGCGTCGGATTTCGAGTCGAGTCGCGGAGCCAACGCGGTGGACGTCCTGACCATCGACGGTCATGAAAACAGCGTCCCGTTGCTCAGGCGCTTCGATTTCGATGATCGATTTCTGGCTAACGACCAGCGGGCGGCTTGCGAGCGAATGTGGGCAGACGGGCGTGACCACGAAGACCTCGGCTTCCGGTTCGATCAGCGGTCCGCCTGCTGACAGCGAGTAAGCCGTAGATCCGGTTGGCGTCGCGACGATCAAGCCGTCGCCGGAAAATCGCGTCAGAAATTCGCCGTTCACCTTGGCCTGAACCCGGACCAGCCGCGAGACCCCGCCGCGCGAAACCGAAACTTCGTTTAGCGCAAACCACTCTTTGGTTAGCTGCCCATCTTCAAAAACGCGAACCGCAATCACGGAGCGTTGGCTCAATTTGTAAGCGCGCTCAGCGATCAGCGAAACGACCTCGTCGAGTCTTTCGGTGGTCGCCAAAGTCAGAAATCCGAGCGTCCCGATGTTGATTGCGGCGATCGGCTTGACGCGCGCGCCGACTGCTTCGACGAAATGCAGAATCGTGCCGTCTCCGCCGAGCAGGACGACCAAATCGATCTCGTCCATCAGCTCCAAAACGTTTCGCCCGTCCGATTTCCCAATCAGCTGAGCCGTTTTTTCCTCGAGGCGCGTCTCGATGCCTGCGGCTTCGAATTTCGCCAGCAGCTGCTGAAGCACGTCGGCGGCACCTGGCTTTTCGGTATTGACTATTATCCCTGTTAGTGGCCCATCCATGCAAGAAATTCCCGGTTTCCGTCTGTGCCAGTTATCGGCGAGTCCGTCAGGCCGCGCCACTGTTTGTTGAGCTCTTCGGTCGCAAATTTTCGAATTTTCGCCACCGCCTTATCGTGGAGTTCCGGCTCACGAACAATCCCGCCCTTGCCGACCTCGCCGCGTTCGAGTTCGAATTGCGGTTTGATAAGGCAGATCAGATTTCCCTGCTCAGCGAGCACGCTGAACGCAGCCGGCAAAATTTTCGTTAGCGAAATGAACGAGACGTCCATCACGACGATGTCTGCCGGCTCCCCGACATCCTCAGCCGTGAGATTTCGGCAGTTGAACTTCTCGCGAGACACGACGCGCGGATCGTCACGGAGTTTCCAGACTAGCTGATTTGTCCCAACATCGAAGGCAAAAACCTTCTTTGCGCCCGCTTGCAAAAGACAGTCCGTGAACCCTCCAGTCGAAGAACCGATGTCGACTCCGACGTTTCCAGTAGGATCGATCCCGAACGCCTTCAGCGCGCCTTCAAGCTTCAAACCTCCGCGTCCGACGTATTTTGGTTTCTCTTTTACGCGGATTTCAGCGTCTTCGGCGACGTTCTGCCCTGGCTTGACTTTGCTAAGCCCTTGGACCACGACTTCGCCTGCCAAAATCAGCCGTTTGGCCTGCTCACGCGAGTCGCAAAGGCCGCGTTGGACGAGGAGTTGGTCAAGACGAAGTCGAGCCATCAGTCTTTCACTTCCGACTGATTGATCGCATCAATCAACTCGCGCATTCGTCCGTAATTGCCTGTGTTAGGCTTGCAGACCAGCCTCGGCAGGTTAGCGAGTTTGGGTTCGTTTCGTTCTTCAGGAAGCGCTTTGGTAATCGTGTATTTTCCCTTCGCCAAGAGGTCTTCGAATCGCGAGTTGATGCTCGCCAGAGCCGCTGGAGTCAGTCGATGATTCAGTCGAATCACGAGCTTCTCGCGAACGTATCGATACGAGTTAAAAACTCGGTAAAATCCGACCACTTCCTCCACCGCATCGTCGACGTTGTCGAAAGTCTTGAACAGCGAAAAATCATCAGGTGAAATCAGCCCGAGACGCAAAAGATGCTCACGCAAAAACGTCGTAAAGGTCTTCCAGTAGGTCCCGCCCGGCGCGTCGATCAACACAACTGGGAAAATGATCGCCTTGCCCGTTTGCATCAGAGTCAGGGTCTCGAATCCCTCATCCATCGTGCCGAATCCGCCTGGAAACAGCGCCGCTGCGTGGGCCTCTTTTACGAAGCTTAGCTTTCGGGTAAAAAAGTATTTGAAGTTTATCAGTTTCTCGTCTCCATCGATAATTTCGTTAGCGCCCGCTTCAAACGGAAGCTGAATCCGGAGACCGAAACTCCGATCCGCCCGCGCGCCTTCCTGCGCAGCTTGCATGATGCCAGGCCCGGCACCCGTGATCACCATGAATCCGCGCTCAGCCACCTTCCTCGAAAACTCTTCGGCCGCCTGGTATTCGCCTTCGTCCGGCTTTGTCCGTGCAGAGCCGAAGACCGCGATTTTTCGCATCTCCCGATGGGTTGCGAAAACCGAATTCGCATAACGCATTTCCTTAAGCGATCGGTTGAGCATCTTCAATTCCGCCTTCCCGGATTTGTCGTGCCCAATCTTCAAGGCCGTCCTGATCATCTCCTCGATGAACGGAGCCGACGTGCCGCATCCCCAATCTTCCACCAGCTTTTCAATCCGCTCTTCGAACGACTGCTCAGCTTCGGCAAAGTACTCTTCGCGCTCTGGCAGCTGCTGGACGTAGCCGCCGGTAAAATCGGAATCTGAGGGAACCGGGTCTTGAGTTCCGGACGGGGGAGGGGTCGGTTTTGAGCTCATTAATGTTGGAGACTTGCCAGACCGCAAAATCTCGACTTTTCAAGTTGAGGCGATGCCATAATCGGCTATCGCCCCCGAACTCATTCTCGAAGCAGACCAATGTCAATTCAAACCGACGATGTGAACATCGCGGGTCTCCGACAGCTTATTGCTCCGGTTATCCTGATGGATCAACTCAAAACCACCGATGCGACTGCAAAGCTCGTCTTCGATTCACGCCAGCTTGCGGCCAAAATCCTGCGCGGAGAAGACGATCGACTGCTCTGCATCGTCGGTCCGTGCTCGATTCACGATCCGAAAGCGGCTCTCGATTACGCGGCCAAACTCAAAAGCTATGCCGATGGCGTGAAGGACGATCTCGCGATCATCATGCGGGTCTATTTTGAGAAGCCGCGCACGACCGTTGGTTGGAAAGGCCTGATCAACGATCCTCACCTGAACCAGACATTCGACATCAACGAAGGCCTGAAAATCGCCCGGCAGCTGCTGGTCGATCTGGCTGAACTGGGCATGCCTGCTGGGACCGAATTTCTCGACACGATCAGCCCTCAGTACGTCGCTGATTTGGTTGCCTGGGGCGCGATCGGAGCTCGCACAACCGAAAGCCAGATTCACCGCGAGCTCGCTTCCGGGCTAAGCGCGCCGGTCGGCTTCAAAAACGGCACCAGCGGCAATTTCCAGATCGCTCTCGACGCAATCGGCGCTGCAGCTGGCTCGCACCATTTTCTCTCCGTGACCAAGGCTGGCGACACCGCAATCGTCCAGACCAAGGGCAACGACGACTGCCATGTGATCCTTCGTGGCGGCTCGCGGGTGGGCACGAACTTTGATGCCGCGAGCGCGGCTGAGGTTGTTGATAAACTGAAGGCGACTGGTTTGCCTCCGCACGTCATGATCGATTGCAGCCATGCAAACTCGGGCAAGAAATTCGAAAACCAGCCCGGCGTTGCTTCTGACCTCGCCCAGCAAATCGCTGGCGGCTCAAAGGCGGTCGTCGCGACGATGATTGAGAGTAATCTCAAAGAAGGAGCGCAAAGTCTGGGCGATGGGGATCTTTCCAAACTCGAGTACGGTATGAGCGTTACCGACCAATGCGTTTCCTGGGAAACCACGGTAACGATGCTTGATGAGCTTGCCGAAGCCGTCCGAACTCGCCGTTCGAAGAACGCCTGACCAACTGACCATGTCTATTCAAACCGACGATGTGAACATCGCAGGACTTCGCCAACTGATCGCGCCTGCGGTCCTGATGGAAAAATTGCCAGCGTCGCCTGAGATCGGCAGTCTGGTTGCTGAATCGCGAAGCACAGCTGCGGAAATTTTGCGTGGCGAGGATGATCGGCTGCTCTGCGTCGTCGGCCCTTGCTCGATCCACGATCCGAAGGCGGCTCTCGATTACGCGGCCAAGCTCAAGAGTTATGCCGATGGCGTGAAGGACGATCTGGTGATCCAGATGCGGGTGTATTTTGAGAAACCGCGCACGACCGTCGGTTGGAAAGGCCTGATCAATGATCCTCACCTCGATGGCAGCTACGACATTAACGAAGGCCTGAGAATCGCCCGGCAGCTGCTGATCGATCTCGCTGAAATGGGCGTCGCCGCCGGAACGGAGTTTCTCGACACGATTAGCCCGCAGTACGTCGCCGATCTGATCTCCTGGGGAGCGATTGGCGCTCGGACGACCGAAAGCCAGATTCATCGCGAACTCGCATCCGGGCTTGGCGCGCCGATCGGATTTAAGAACGGTACCAGCGGCAATTTTCAGATCGCAATTGACGCGATCGGCTCTGCGAAAGGCGAGCATCATTTTCTCGGCGTGACCAAAGCAGGCGACACGGCGATCGTCTCAACCAACGGCAATCAGGACTGCCACGTGATTCTTCGCGGAGGCTCGCGGGTCCGCACGAATTTTGATTCTGCGAGCGTTGCCGAGGTTGCTGAGAAGCTGGCCAGTTCCGGCTTGCCGCCGCACGTCATGGTCGATTGCAGCCACGCAAATTCGGGCAAGAAATTCGAAAATCAGCCTGGCGTTGCTTCCGATTTGGCTAACCAGATCGCAGGCGGCTCGAAGGCGGTCGTCGCGACAATGATCGAGAGTAACCTGGGCGAAGGCGCTCAGAAATTGGGTGACGGAGATCTCTCCAAGCTGAAATATGGCGTCAGCGTGACTGACGAGTGCGTTTCGTGGGAAACCACGGTGACGATGCTCGACGAACTTGCCGAAGCCGTCCGCAAACGGCGATCTGCATGATTCGTCCGGCTAAGCCGGCTTCTTTTCTTCGATGATTTTATCGATCGGCTTTCGCAAGACGATCACTCGAAAGATCGTCAGCCCGATCAGCACCCAGACGAACCACATCCACCAATAAGGCGAGGCGTGCTGGATGATTTCGTCTCCGCGCGTGGGGTTTTCCGCGATGTCGGCCGCGCTGGTTTTGATGATGCCGAGATTTCGCATGACCGAGACCTGAGCAATCGCGGCGACGTTGACGAATCCATAAAAAAGCATCATCGCCAGCCCGCGGAAACTAAGAACGGTCGCGCGGTGTTCCGAATCGGTTACCCGATTAAGATAAGTCGATGTGGCGGCGTGAATGTGCCTCATCCCGATTCCAAGCGGCAGAAGCACGAGGAATCCCCAGACAGGAAATTGATAGGCGAGCCCGATCAGTCCAGAGAGCACGAAGATCGCTCCGAAGCGGTAGTTGAAGGACGCTGAGCGGTTTGCGATGACCCAACCGATCAGCGCCGCGACGAGGAGCCCGATCACGTTTCCGAAGGTCCCGATCAGTCCAAAGAACGCGGGTTTGAGTTCGATCACCCGGTAGTACGATGGAGAAACCGTGTAGAAAAGCCGGACGATGCTGTCGAACAACACGAAGGTCAGGAGGATGAAAAACGGCGCGCGATGGCTGAGAATCCAGCGGCCTGCCGAGAGTGTTCGACGGAAGCTACCTCCGATAGTCGACCCAGCGTGCGCGGAGTGCTTTGGCGGCTCCTTCATCATCAGGGAGATGATCAGCGTTATGATCGAGGTCGCGAGGCAGAGAAACAGCGGGATCTTGATCGTGAGTTCGCGTGAGAGCGTCCAATCGAGCCCGAACCACGTGGCGAGATCGTTGAATCCGTAAATTCCGGCACCGAGGTTCAGCGCAACGATCATTCCGATCGCTTGGACCGTCATCAACTGGGATTGAACCTTCGGCCAGCGGGTATCGCGTTCAGCTTCCGGTATCGAATCGTAAGCGAGCGCTTCGTCCGCACCGCTCGCGGCGGCCTCGGCGGCACCGGAGAAAATTCGGTTGATCAAGAACATCGTGAACACGAGCGCCCACGCCCCGCCGACCGGAGTGGCGCAGATCACGAGCATCTCGATGACCATCAAAACCGCCGCGGTGACGATCAGAGTTCGACGCCCGAGCTGGTCGGCCAAAGCTCCTGACGGAACCTCAAGCAGGATGCTCGACAGGGTCCAGACGACTCCGTTCAGGATGAAGAAGTCCGTAATCGAGAGGCCGAAATCCAGAAACAGCAGCGTGAAAATCGGGTAATAAAATCGCGCGTTAAAAAACAGGCGGAACAGCACGAAAAGCCGAACATTTCGATCAAGATTTGGGGCGGAGGTGTCCAAGCGCGCACTGAGCCAGCAGCTGCTGGTTTAACAATCGAAACTTTTCCGCTAGCCAAAGCCCGGCGTAGGCCAAAGAATTCGCCCCATGGCCGAAAACCCCTACGAGCCGCCCGAGACAGATCTCGGCAATCCTTCCAGCTCAACCGCAGACAACGAACCCGTGATGAACGCCGTCGAACTGGGCGAGTCGTTTCGTCAGACGCGTCGCGAGATGTTTGTGATGCTCGGAGGTTGGCTGGTCTTTTTCCTTTGGACTGGGATTTGCGGCTGGCTGTTCTCCCAGTTCAAAGCCGGCGAGGAGGTCCCGTTGCTGTTTGGAATGCCAAAGTGGGCGTTCATCGGCGTGGTCCTTCCCTGGATAGCAGCGAACGTTTTCATCTTCTGGTTTGCTGGACGCTTTATGAAAGACACCAACCTCGGCCCTGGATCGGAGGAGCAAGATGTCTGATCTCAGCTCACTTCCTGCAATGCTCGCCGCTTCTGGCGACAGCTCGAACTCGGTTCTGGTCACGTTCGTGATCTACCTTATCGGCGTGTTCGCCCTTGCCGCCGTCGCCAATCGGGTTGGCCAAAACAAGGCGTTCATGAACGAATATTTCCTCGGAGGCCGGAATATCGGCCTCTGGGCTTTCGCGCTGACTTACGCGGCCACGGCTGCCAGCGGCGGAAGCTTCATGGGTTTTCCAGGACTGATCTACACGCATGGCTGGTCGCTGGGCTGGTGGATTTGCGGCTACATGGTTACGCCGCTGATCGCGCTTGGCTTGCTTGCTAAGCGGCTGAATCAGGTTGGCCGCATTGCCGGCGCGATCACCGTGCCCGAGCTGATGTTGAAGCGCTTCAACAGCAAAGCGGTCGGCGCGACGGCGACGTTGATCGTCGTTTTTTTCATGTTTTTCTATCTCCTCGCCCAGTTCAAAGGCGGGGCCAAAATCATGTCGACGTTGTTGGACAACAACGCTGGTTTTCAGGGTCTCGCTGCGGCAGTCGATCGAGCGACGGACAGCTGGATGTGGGTCGGCGCTGCGGACGGCGGTTACATCATTTGTTTGATTCTGTTTTCGATCGCTGTCGTCGTTTACACCGCTTACGGCGGCTTCCGGGCCGTCGTCTGGACAGACGTGATGCAGGGGCTCGTCATGGCCGCTGGCGTGATCATCATGTTGTTCCTCGCGTTGCATCAAGTTGGCGGGCTCAGCAAAGCGACCGAGAAGATCGCGCAAATGACGCCACCGGATTTGGGCAAAGCCGAAATTGAACTCAGCGAGCCAGCAGCTGCTGAAACCACGTTTCAGATGGGGACCTGGCTTCTGTCGGCTAACGGCGATGTCGTACGCCTGAAAAGCGACGTCGTATTTGCCAAAGGCGAGCGTTCAAGTTCCAAGGAGATCGAGGTCATCATTTTGACGACGCCGTTCGAGATCGACGAGCAGCGAAGCAATGCCGACCCTCGTGGAGTCGCGAACATACAATCCAAAGAACCTTATGCGTTCGGCGCTGGCCAGAAAGGCGTCTATCTGACTTCGCCGGGCCCGAGTGCAACCAACCCACAGGGTTTCTTACCCGTGATTCTGGCCTTGAGCTTCTTCGCATTCTGGAACTTCGCCGGAGCAGGGCAGCCCAGCTATATGGTCAGGCAAATGGCGTTCAAGGATTCGGCCGTCTTGCGCCGTTCCATGATGTTTGTCGGTGTATTCTTCACCCTCATTTATTTACCGCTGGTGATCATCTTCACCTGCGCTCGAGTCATCCTGCCAGGCTGGGAAATCGACCCCGACCGCATTATGCCGGAAATGGCGGCCGCGCTCACCAGCAACGCCGGAATGCCGTGGCTGGCTGGCCTGCTGATCGCAGCGCCGTTTGCCGCGATTATGTCGAGCGTGGACAGTTTTCTCCTGCTCGTTTCATCTGGGGTTGTTCGAGATATTTACCAACAGCACATCAATCCGAATGCCAGCGATAAAGCGGTCAAACGGCTGAGCCACATGGTTACGATCACCCTGGGAGTGTTCTGCGTCATCGCGGTTCTCAATCCGCCTCAGTTCCTGCAAACGCTGATCGTTTTCGCCTCAGCTGGGATCGCCGCCTGCTTCCTCATGCCGATGGCGCTCGCTCTCTACTGGCCGCGCATGACCGCGAACGGCGCGGTGGCCGGAATGCTCACCGGAGCGATCACGATTTTGGGTTTCTACATCGCCGGGACGGTCATTCACGGTGAATTCAGCGAGTATAATTTTCTCGGGCTCCATCCGTTCATCTGGTCGATTCTCGTGACCACACTCGCGATCGTCGGAGTCAGTCGGATGGATGCGGAGCCGGATGAGAAGCTGGTCGAGAAATACTTCGGACGATGAAACCATGAACAAATTTGGAATCCTCCTGGCCTGTGCGCTCAGCAGCTGCTGGCTGGCGGCTCAGGAGGTTCCGAGTTCGCTGCGGTGGGACGATTTCTACAAGACGGTTCAGAAAGAGCTGCGATCCGACGTCGCCGCTGAACGCATGGCCGCGCTGGAGAAGTTCAAAACCGAGGATTATCTGGAGTCGGCTGAGTTTCTGCTGAGCATGATCGAGTCTCGCCGAACGACTCCTGCGCAGGCTGGGCGCGCTGCGGAGATTCTTGGAGAGATGCGGGATTCGAAAGCGCAAAATCTGCTTCAAAAACGCATTCAAGCGCTGCTTCGTCCGAATCGATTTTTGCTTCGAGCCTACGCGCGTCTCGACCCGGTGCAGCCTGACCTTGAAGATCAGATTTTTAATGCGATCTCGAAAAGGCCGACGCCAACGCAGCTGGCCGACATGCTGAGACTCGCGGCCGATCTCAAGCCGACGCCGAACTGGCTTGAGCCGCTTTTGCTTAATTCGCTCGGCTCACAAAATTACCACGCTGCGCGCCGATCTGGGGCTGAGGCGCTTGGGAAATGCGGCACGGCGCTCGCAGTTGAATCGCTGATTCAATTCACTCAAGACAAAGTCATCGGGACCGAGACGCGGACGGCGCTGACCAGGCTCACAGGCCAGATTCATTGGCGAGACGCGGCTGCGTGGACAGCATGGTGGAAAGACGCGGAAGGCGGTTTTCAGCCAGCGGCGATCGCCGAAGCGGATCTCAAAAAACTGGTCGCCGAGCTAGCGAATGCGGATGCGGCAGATCTGGATTTCTACGGAATCAAACTAGAGGGTCAGTACATTCTATTTCTGTTAGACAGCTCCGGCAGCATGCAGGGCGAGCGAATGGAAACGTTGAAGCGAGAGTTGGCGAGCCTCTTGGACAGCATGGACGACAGCTATCGATTCGGGATGGTGCTCTTTCCGCTGGACCGGTTTCCGACTCGCGGAATCGAGCCAGCGACAACCAAATTTAAAGAAAAAGCCGTCCGCTTCATCGATCGGATGGACGCGCTTGGCGGCACGCCGCTTTCCGATTCGATCGAGTACGCATTCGATAAAATCGTCGAAAGCCAGAACGTCGACACGATCTACATTTTGACGGACGGCGATCCGAACCGCGATCCCGAAGACGTCCGACTCATGATCAAAGATCTAAACGAGATGTTGCTGACGCGGATTCACACGATCAGTATTGGCCAAGCCTCGGATTTTCTAAAAAACGTCGCCTTGGACAACGGCGGGAAATACGCTGAGATCCAGTAAACCTGATTTTAAACATGAGATCCATTTTTCGAGCCGCAGGTTGCCTGGCTGGTCCAATTTTTATTGGCCTAGCGTTTTTGATCTCATTCTTTGTGGGCTCAGAAATCGTTCCGATCCTCGAAGTCGAGGTTTCATGTCTTATTTTAGGATTCGGGATTTTGATTCTGGTCTCCCAGATTTTGAGCCTCGCATTCCGCTTCACTTTGGATTGAACAAAAACCACCACATTATGAATCGACGATCCTTTTTCACAACTTCAGCAGCTGCTGGCGCCGCGACGGCGTTTTCCCAAGCAGCTGGGCCTTTCGAGCGCGAGGGCTCACGCCTCAATGTCGGCCTGGCGGCTTACTCGTTTCGGAAGTTCTTCAAGCACCAACGCGGCGGGAAACCCGGCGTGCCGGAAGACCAGCAGATCACGATGAACGACTTCATTTCGTACTGCGCCGTCAACGGCTGCCAGGGGGCTGAACTCACGAGTTATTTCTTCGACCAGGAAATTGAGGCTCCTGCTCTGATCGATGTTCGACGACATGCATTTCTGCGCGGAGTCGATATCGCTGGAACCGCGGTTGGAAACAATTTCACGCTTCCCGAAGGCGACGATCGCGACAAGCAGCTGGCTTACGTTCATCGTTGGATCGAAAACGCCGCCGTGCTCGGCGCGCCGCACATCCGTGTTTTTGCCGGTCGTCACGCGAAGGGCCAGGATGAAGAAGAGGCTTGGCAAAATGTGATCGCGACGTTGCGGACTGCGGCTGACTACGCTGGTCAGCACGGGGTTTTCCTTGGGATCGAAAATCACGACTCGATTGGGAATCACGAAACGCTGCTTCGGCTCGTTAAAGACATCGATCATCCCTGGGTAGGCGTGAATCTCGACACCGGCAATTTTCGGACGGCCGATCCCTACGTCGACATGGAAAAATGCGCGCCTTACGCGGTGAATATTCAGGTTAAAGTTGAAATGAAGCGCGAAGGCGCGGCGGAAAAAGAGCCGACCGATCTCAAGCGCGTCGTCGACATTTTGAAGGCCGCGAACTACCAGGGCTACGTGATTCTTGAATACGAGGCCGAGGAAGATCCCTACAAAGCTGTGCCACCGCTGATCGAGCAGTTGAATGAGCTTTGCGTCTGACATTCTTTGGTAGGATGGGCTTCCAGCCCGTCTTTCCCAGAGATGGACGGCCAGGATGACCATCTTACTTTCTAGATGAGCGCGCGCGAACTGACGGATTTCTCGAAACTCTGCGTCCACACGATCACCACGAAACCGTGGTCGATCGAGGAGGCGATGGACAAGTTCGCAGAGGCCGGAATCGGCGGAATCACGGTCTGGCGACAATGGCTTGAGGGCCGCGACATCGCTAAAGTCGGCCAGCAGCTGCTGGAGCGAGATTTGTCCGTGGTCTCGCTTTGCCGAGGCGGATTTTTCCCGGCTGGCGACGATGCTGGGCTTCAAACGGCCATCGATGATAATCGAAAGGCGATCGATGAGGCCGCTGCGCTTGGCGCGCCGATGATCGTGCTGGTCTGCGGTGCGGTTCCGGGTCAGCCGCTCGAAACCTCACGTCAGCAGATCGCCGATGGAATCGCGGCGGTCCTGCCGCATGCCGAGCAGCATGGAATTCGTCTGGCGATCGAGCCTTTGCACCCGATGTACGCCGACGACCGAAGCGCGATCAACACGTTGGCGAGCGCGAACGAGGTTTGCGATCGGATCGACCACGAACTCGTTGGAATCGCCGCCGACGTCTACCACATTTGGTGGGATCCTGACCTCGAAGCTCAGATTCAGCTGACCGCGGACAAGAATCGGCTCTTCGCGTTCCACATCTGCGATTGGATGACGCCTACCGCCGATCTTCTGAACGATCGCGGGCTCATGGGCGAGGGCTGCATCGACGTCCGTGGAATTCGCGGGATGGTCGAAGCCGCCGGGTTCGATGGGTTCAACGAAGTCGAGGTCTTTTCGGATCGCTGGTGGGCGCGGGATCAGGACGAGTTTCTTGAGGCGATCAAAAGCGCTTACCTCGAGCATTCGTAAGCCCGTTTTTCGGGTGTGAGGG
>JBLHKS010000002.1:0-122828 GCA_047620505.1 Verrucomicrobiales bacterium
GACATGCCATTCTTGAGTAACGGGACGCCAGTCGACATTTGTTTGAACCCGCTCGGGGTGCCCAGCCGAATGAACGTCGGTCAGGTTCTTGAAACTCACCTTGGCGTCGCAGCTAAGGCGCTCGGTTTCAAGGTCGCGACTCCGGTCTTTGACGGAATTAGCGAGGAAAAGATCATGGATTACATGCGCGAAGCGCGTGAGGTCGAAGGCTACGAGTGGATCAATGAAAATGGTAAAGCCACGCTTTATGACGGTCGCACCGGCGATGCGTTCCATCAGGACGTCGTGGTTGGCATCATCTACATGCTGAAACTCGGTCACCTGGTTGAAGACAAGATCCACGCCCGTGCGGTTGGTCCTTACTCGCTGGTTACTCAGCAGCCTCTCGGCGGTAAGGCACAGTACGGTGGCCAGCGTTTCGGAGAGATGGAGGTCTGGGCGCTCGAAGCTTACGGCGCGGCCTACACGCTTCAGGAATTGCTCACGGTCAAGTCGGACGACGTCCAGGGGCGAACCCGAATCTACGAAGCCATTGTAAAAGGCGACAACACGCTCGAAGCGGGCACGCCCGAGTCGTTTAACGTTCTAATCAAGGAAATGCAGAGTCTCGGTCTCAACGTGAAAGTTGGGCCACAAGCGCAAAGCGAAGCTGATCAACTGGAGGCGATGACTGCCTGAGCGGGGCACCACCTTTCTAACAACACCACCACCAACCAATCTCCAATATGTCCAGCATGGAAAACAGTGTTGAATCGCACCTGAAAGAATTGTTCGGAGGCGAGTTGAAGAAGCGCGGCTTCGACCAAGTCACGATTACCGTCGCCTCACCCGACGTCATTCGGTCTTGGAGCCAAGGGGAAGTCAAAAACCCCGAGACGATCAATTACCGAACCTTCAAACCGGAAAAGGGCGGTCTGTTCTGCGAACGAATTTTCGGTCCGACGAAGGACTGGGAATGCGCTTGCGGAAAGTACAAGCGGATCAAACACAAGGGTGTGATTTGCGATCGCTGCGGGGTCGAAGTCACTCTCAGCCGGGTGCGTCGTGAGCGCATGGGCCACATTGAACTGGCCGTGCCGGTCTCGCACATCTGGTTTTACAAGTGCATGCCGTCCCGCATCGGTTTGGCGCTCGACATGAGCGCACGGCAGCTCGAACGCGTCATTTATTACGAGGATTACATCGTGATTGACGCCGGCGACACCCCGCTTGAAGCCGGGCAGCTGCTGACAGAAATGGAGTGGCGTGAAGCAGAGGAAGAGTACGGCGAAGACAATTTCCGCGTCGGAATGGGCGCGTCGGCTGTGCAGGAATTACTCTCTGGCCTCAACCTGGACGAACTCGTCGTGGAGCTTGAAGACGCGATGACCAAGACGCGGTCCAAGCAGATCCGGAAGAAGCTCGCCAAGCGACTCAAGCTCGCCCAGGGCTTCGGCCAATCGCACACTCGACCCGAGTGGATGGTTCTTGAGGTTCTGCCGGTTATCCCGCCCGATTTGCGCCCGTTGGTTCCGCTTGAGGGCGGCCGGTTCGCGACCTCCGACCTGAACGATCTCTATCGCCGAGTGATCAACCGGAATAACCGACTTCGTAACCTGCTTCAGCTGAAGACTCCGGATGTCATCATCCGAAATGAGAAGCGGATGCTTCAGGAAGCGGTTGACGCTCTCTTCGATAACGGTCGTCATGGCCGCGCAGTCACTGGCGCTGGAAACCGCGCGCTGAAGTCGATGTCCGACATGCTTAAGGGTAAGAGCGGACGTTTCCGTCAGAACTTGCTCGGTAAACGCGTCGACTACTCAGGTCGTTCCGTGATCGTCATCGGTCCAGAATTGAAGCTCGGTCAGTGCGGTCTGCCGAAGAAAATGGCCTTGACACTGTTCGAGCCTTTCATCATCCGCCGTCTCAAAGAGCTGGGCTACGTCCACACGGTGCGTTCGGCGAAAAAGATGATCGAGCGCAAAACGTCGGAGGTCTGGGACATCCTCGAGGAAGTCACCGTTGGCCATCCGGTCATGCTGAACCGCGCGCCGACGCTGCACCGCCTATCGATTCAGGCATTTGAGCCGGTCCTCATCGAGGGATCGGCAATTCGTTTGCACCCGCTCGTCTGCGGCGCTTACAACGCTGACTTCGACGGTGACCAGATGGCTGTTCACGTGCCACTTTCGGTCGAGGCGCAGTTGGAAGCGCGCATGTTGATGCTCGCTCCGAACAATATTTTCTCGCCTTCATCCGGTCGGCCGATCACAACGCCTTCACAGGACA
Organism: Verrucomicrobiales bacterium; assembly: GCA_047620505.1. GTDB lineage: Bacteria > Verrucomicrobiota > Verrucomicrobiia > Verrucomicrobiales > DEV007 > JBLHKS01. The sequence continues at coordinate 2,269 of JBLHKS010000002.1, forward strand.
TCACGTTGGGCTGCTACTACCTGACCTGGGCGCACGAAAACACCTTGCCTATCCGGGATCCGGAAGTGATGAAGACTCTTTCTCTCTTTGCCGACACCGGTGAGGTCGAGTTCGCGATCGCCACGCGGAAGATCCAAATCCACGAAGCGATTCGAATCCGAAATCCAGATTTCGGGAAGGACTCGGTTTACGGCGAAAAAGACCAAAAAGTCATCGTTACAACTCCGGGCCGAGTTCGTTTCAACGAGTTCTGGCCAGAAGGTCTCGGTTTCATCAACAAGACGACCGACAAAAAAGTCCTCGGCGACATCATCTGGCGTTGTTACCAGGTTTCTGGCCAGGAACGCACGGTTCTTGCGCTCGACGATCTGAAGGATCTCGGATTCAAAGAAGCGACCCGTTCAGGTGCCTCGATCGGAATTACCGACATGGTTATACCGGACGAGAAGAAGGCAGCGCTGGATGGAGCCTACAAGCAGTTGGAAGAGGTCGAAGGCCAATATAAGAAGGGCATCATCACCAACGGCGAGCGCTACAACCGCGTCATTGATATCTGGACCCACGCTGGTGACGAGATCACGAAGGCGCTGTTCCGGACGATCAAATTCAACGGCGGATTGCTGTCGCCGAACCCGCTTTATATGATGGTTGACTCCGGTGCTCGTGGTAACCGCCAGCAGATTAAACAGCTGTCCGGAATGCGAGGATTGATGGCCAAGCCATCTGGCGAAATCATTGAACGCCCGATCACTTCGAACTTCCGTGAAGGTCTGACCGTGCTTGAGTACTTCATCTCAACTCACGGAGCTCGCAAAGGACTGGCGGACACCGCGCTCAAGACGGCGGACTCCGGTTACCTTACCCGTAAGCTCGTTGACGTTGCTCAAGATGTGATCATCACAGAGCACGACTGCGGCACAGTCAGCGGAATCGTCGTTGCCCCGATTTATGAAGGGGACGAAGAGGCCGTCGATCTCAAAACCCGCGTTTACGGTCGGGTCAGTACTGAGCGAGTCGTTGATCCGGTGACCGAAAAAGTTGTCGTCGACATCAACGAGTTGATCGAAGAGAAAGCCGCCGAAGAGCTGACACGGATTGGCCACGAGCAGCTCAAGATCCGTTCGGTCCTGACTTGCGAATCGAGACGCGGTTGTTGCGCGCTCTGCTACGGCATGAGCCTCGCCACGCAGCTGCTGGTGAACCAGGGCGACGCGGTCGGCATTGTTGCTGCTCAGTCAATCGGGGAACCCGGAACGCAGCTGACGATGCGGACCTTCCACGTCGGTGGTGTTGCGAGTGCTTCATTCAAACAGCCGATCATCAAGCTCAAGAACAGCGGAATTCTGCATTACAACAACGTTCGCACGGTGGAAAGCGCCGACGGCAAGTGGGTTGTGCTCAGCAAGAACGGGACCTTGAGCGTTCACGATCCCAAGGACAAGCGTGAGCTCGAGTCGTACAACCTTGTTGTTGGCTCGGAAATCGCCAAGGCGGACAACGCCAAAGCCAAGGCTGGCGAGACCATCGTCCAGTGGGATCAGCACAACATTCCGATTATCTCGGAAATGGCAGGGACAATCGAATTCCGCGACATGTTGCCTGGCATCACGGTCGCTCGGAAGAAAGACGAGTCCGGTGGTCAAAGCCTCGTGGTCGTCGAGCACAAGGAAGACTTGCACCCTCAGATCGTCGTCGTTGATTCGAAGACCAAAGAGATTCTCGCGAGCTACTCGGTTCCGGCTGGTGCCCACCTTTCAGTGGAAGCTAAGCAGAAAATCACGCCGGGAACGATGATCGCGAAGACGCCTCGGAAACAGGCGAAAACGAAGGACATCACCGGTGGTCTTCCGCGGGTTGCCGAGCTTTTCGAAGCACGGAAGCCGAAGGATTCGGCTGAGATCGCGAAGATCGACGGGATCGTCGACATCGGCGGTATCGCTCGTGCTAAGCGTAAGGTTTTGATCTCCGATCCGGAGACCGGCGAAGAAGAGGAGCACCTCATTCCGCTCAGCAAGCACATCATCGCGCACAAGGGCGATTTTGTGGAGAAGGGCTCGCAGCTCACCGAAGGTCCGCGCGTTCCGCACGACGTTCTTGAGATTTGCGGACCGCATGAGCTTCAAGAACACCTCGTTAAAGAGGTCCAGGAAGTTTACCGTCTCCAGGGGGTTGAGATTAACGATAAGCACATCGAAATCATCATCCGGCAGATGCTGCGCAAGGTGAAGGTCACCGATCCTGGCGACACCCATTTCCTCTGGGGAGACCAGGTTGAGCGGGTCGATTTCGAAGCCGTAAACACCGACATCGAGGAGCAGGGTGGTAAGCCGTCTGAAGGCGAACCGGTGCTGCTTGGCATCACGAAAGCGTCTCTCGAGACTGACAGCTTCATCTCGGCGGCGAGCTTCCAGGACACCACACGTGTTCTGACCGATGCCGCCACTCTGGGCAAGGTCGACATCCTGCGCGGATTCAAGGAGAACGTGATCATGGGTCACCTGATTCCGGCAGGAACTGGCTTCACCACTTCGCGCGATATTACGATCGAAGCTACGGTCGAGCCGGAGCCGGTCGACGAACCCGAGGTCGAAGAACTCGAGTCTGTTGAGCCCGATCTCGACTTTGTGATCGCGGAGTAATCCAGGTCGAAGTAAGATTTGATCAAGCCGGGGGGGATTCGTTCGCTCCCGGCTTTTTCGTGTCCAGCAGCTGCTGGGCGAGGGGTGCGATTCGTTCGCAAGGAATTCGCCGGAAAGCCCGTGATTTCTTCGGGTTCTCTCAAATGAAAATTCGATTCACAATTCTCATCATCAGCTTCGTTGGCCTCACAGCCGCGGCGGCTGCCGGTGATGAGATTTCTCCCGCAGGGCGAGCCTATTTTGAGAACCGGATTCGGCCCGTTTTGGTCGAAAAATGTTTCGAATGCCATTCCGCAACTTCTAAGGAAATTGGAGGCAAGTTGTTGCTCGACTCAAACGCTGGGCTCCTGAAAGGCGGCGAGTCCGGGCCCGCTTTGATAGCAGGAAACCCGGATGAAAGTCTGATCATGCATGCTTTGCGTTGGGAGCATGATCTGGAAATGCCGCCGGAAGAGCCGCTGACGGAAAACGTGATCCAGAATTTCGTCGAGTGGATTGAGATGGGCGCGCCGGATCCGCGTTCGGGCGAGTTGACCGAGGTGGCTGGGAAAAAATATGACGCAGACGCGCTCTGGTCTTACGAACCAGTTGGGAATCCGAGTCCTCCGGCGACTCAGAGCGATTGGCCGCGGGATGCGATCGATGCCTTCGTCTTTGCTCGGATGGCAGCGGTGGATTTGAAGCCAGTGGCCGATGCGAAGCCCGAAGCGTTGATCAGGCGGCTGTATTTTGATCTGATCGGCCTTCCTCCAACCATGGGCCAGGTCGAGGCGTTCACGGCCGATCCGAACGTCGAAAAACTGGTCGACGAGCTGCTCGAGTCCCCGCATTCCGGCGAACGCTGGGCCCGGCACTGGCTGGACGTTGCCCGCTATGCTGAGTCGAACGGCAACGACGGGCTGAGCCGCAATCCGACTTTTCCGCACGCTTGGCGTTATCGGGATTACGTGATCGCCGCCTTCAATTCGGACACGCCGTATGACCGGTTTTTGACCGAGCAGATTGCGGGAGACCTGCTAGCAGCTGCTGACGACGTGGAGCGCGATAAAAACCTGATCGCGACCGGTTTTCTCGCGCTCGCAGCGAAGCCAGCCAAGGCGATGAACAACAATTTCGCCATGGACGTCGTCGCCGATCAAATCGACGTGATCGCAACGGGCTTGATGGGATTGAGCGTGGGTTGCGCCCGCTGTCACGATCACAAATTCGACCCGATCCCGACTCGCGATTATTACGCGTTGGCTGGGATTTTCGCGACGACGGAAACAATGTGGGGCCTCGCTGCGAATGAGGGCCTGACAGCACCAAAAACCGATCTCCATGTTCTGAGCGCAGCTCCGAATGTGAAGCCGCCCGAAGGCTGGGTCGAGACCGTGCTTGTGCTCGAATCGAACACCGGAAAGCCGAAGGCCGTGCCGAAACCGCCTTGGCCGATCGGGACGCCTCTGGCGATGGGCGCGCGCGATAAGCGGAACACGACGCACGGCAAAATCAATCTTAAAGGAGAGTCCAATAAGTTAGGTCAAGGCGTGCCGCGTGGGTTTGTTGAGGCCTGCGCGACGGCTGCGCCAGAGATTCCGGTTAACGAAAGCGGACGGCGAGAGCTTGCGGCGTGGCTCACGAACCCGAGGCACCCGCAAACCGCGCGGGTTTTTGTGAATCGCGTCTGGCTTCAGCTGTTTGGTGAGGGCCTGGTTCGGACGCCGGATGATTTCGGCGTCTACGGCGAGCGACCGACTCACCCTGATCTGCTCGATCACCTAGCGACGAATTTCATCGCCGATGACTGGTCGACCAAGCGTTTGATCCGTAAGATTGTCCTCAGTCGGACCTACCAATTAAGCTCGGAAACCAGCGAGCAGCTGCTGGCAGCCGATCCAGAGAATCTTTGGCTGGCTCGGCACAGCCGCCGTCGACTTGACGCCGAATCGCTGCGGGACGCGGTGTTGAGCGCAACGCGGAAACTTGATCTCAGCCCGCCTGAAGGCTCGGCCATTCGGCATCGCGATATTCTCGTGAACCTCGCCGGAAATCTTCACGAACCGAGCAATCACCGAAGTCTCTATCTCTGCTACCTTCGAAGTTCGCCGCCACCGGAGCTTGCTGCCTTCAATCTGCCGGACTTCACCTCGGTCAACGGCCAACGCGAAGTCAGCACCGTGCCGAGCCAGGGGCTTTACCTTTTTAATAGTCCGTTTGTGATCGATCAAGCCGAGCAATTTGCCCAGCAGCTGCTGGAGGCTGAGTCGAATGAAGAGACGCGAATTCGAAGCGCTTACCGCCAGGTTTTGAATCGCGAACCGGGCTCCGAAGAGCTTTACCGAGCCGTCGAATTGGTCCAGGCTGCCGGTCTACAAGTCCTGACCCAAGCGCTCCTCGCGACAAACGAATTCCGCTACGTCGATTAAAACCGAAAAAACGATGCTTGAAATCCCACGCCGCCAAATGCTGAAATCCGCTTCCTGTGGATTTGGCTACCTTGCTTTCTCTGCCTTGGCAAACGCAGGCCTTGGCGATCGGCCAACGCGAATTCCGGCCCGCGCCAAACGCGTCATTTTTCTTTGCATGAGCGGTGGCCCGGCGCAGCTCGATACTTTCGATTACAAACCGCAGACCGGCAAAAAACCGCACCCGGGTTCCGTCACGAATTTCGCGCAGCGTGGCGAGAGCGGGCTCTGGGTTTCCGATTTGTTGCCCGAAACGGCGAAGCACGCGGACAAGCTTTGCGTTCTTAACGGGATGCACGCGGACACCGGGATTCACGCCCAATCGTTTTTGCAATTGCACACCGGCGATCGGCTTCGACCACGGCCGAGTCTGGGTTCCTGGGTCAGCTACGGGCTTGGGACCGAGAATCAAAACCTACCGGGATTCATCAGCCTGAACACGTCAAAGCCGTCTTGTCATTCGAGTTCGTTTTTGCCTTCGATCTACGGCGGGACGGCGATCGGCGTGAACGGCGAGGACATGGGGAAGGCGACAATCGCGAACGTGAACAGCAGCCACTTGTCGGTTAGCGAAAAGCGTCGGCAGCTCGATTTCATTCAGTTCATGAACCGTGAGCACGCCGCTCAAAGGCCGGGAGACGCGAAACTCGAAGGCGTGATCCAGTCGATGGAACTTGGTTTTCGGATGCAGACCACGGCTCCGGATTTGCTGGACCTCAGCTCGGAATCACCGGAAACCCTTGAGCGTTACCGGGTTGGTCAGCAGAAAGAGTCGGTCGGGACCTGCAAGTTGTCCGATTTCGGCCGGCAATGTCTGCTTGCGCGTCGTTTTGCCGAGGCTGGCGTCCGCTTCATCGAGGTCAATCACGGGAGTTGGGATCAGCACAAAAATCATCGGCGCGATCTCGCGGCGAACTGCGAAGTTACCGATGCGCCGATTGCGGCTTTGTTAGAGGACTTGGATCAACGCGGTTTGCTTGAAGACACGCTCGTGGTCTGGGGCGGTGAATTCGGTCGACCCGGACTGACGCCTGATAATAAGAAAAATGAAACCGGCCACAACGCGAAGGGCTTCACTTTCTGGTTGGCTGGCGGCGGTGTGAAGCGCGGATTCGTTCACGGAGCAACCGACGAGACAGGCGCGCGCGCGGTCGAAGGAAAAGTCCATTTCCGTGATCTCCACGCGACGATTCTCCACCTTCTCGGTTTGCCGCCGAACGACCTGACGTTTCATCACGCTGGTCGCGAGCATCGGCTGACCGGGCCTGAAGGCGGGAGCGTGGTGAAGGAAATTTTCGCCTGAGAAATCCTGACACTCTTCCCATTTGAAAAACCCGGATCCTGCGCGAAGGCTGCAAGGTCCCGGAAATGGTCCGCTTCGTTCAGCCTCTTATTCTTACGGTCTTCATCCTCGGATTGTCGACTAATGCGGAGCTTGCTTGTGATCCGGAAAATTCCCTGTTCGATTGGCCCGGTTTTCTGCTGATTGGACTGGCCGGTGTGCTGAGCGTACTCGCTTGGGGCGGCAAAGCCTGGGGCCAGCAGCTGCCATCGCTGAGCTGCGTCGGCGCGTTCCTGGTTTTCGCGATCTGGATCGCATCTCGAGCTTGGCTTTCGCCAGTCGAGTACCTTGGTCGAGGAGATCTGACTTTGTTAGGCGTTTTTGCGATCGTCTACGCGCTGAACGCGGCGATGTTCGCCAAGGCTTCCTGGCGATGCTGGCTGATCGGCGTTCAGGTGCTGGTTGCGTTCGCTAACGTTGGTCTCGCGATTTATCAGGCGAAGGTCGATCCCGGTTTTCATCCCTTGCCATGGACCGGTCGCAGCAGCGCGACTGCGGGTGGGCTTTTTGAAAATTCGGCGCATTTCGCAGGTTTTCTGCTGGTGCCGGCCTGCATGTTGGGCGGGATCCTGGTAGGCGGAAAGCCGAAAGCAGCTGCGCGAATTTTCGCAGCGTTAGGGCTTGGGCTTTGCCTTGGCGGGCTCGTTCTCGCGGTCAGTCGAACTGCTTTTCTTGCAGCTGGAGTCGGGGTTTTCACCTTGGCCGTTTTCGCGTTCTGGCCGGCTCGAGTCGAGGCTCGGCATCGGTGGACAGCACCGCTTGGAGTCCTCGCGGTCGCGTTGGCTTTGATCCTGTCCGCGATCTGGGTGATTCGGCCGAAATCCGATCTTCGGAGTCAGGCTGCCGAAGCGTTGGCGAGTCCGCGGTTCGAATTCCAGGTCATCGCCTGGAACCAGGCGCAGGATCAGCCGATTGTCGGGACCGGCGCGCGGACTTACGAAATTTATCATCGACAGTTTCGCCCGGAATCGATTCCGGCTGAGGTCGAGGAGCAGGCGCTCGCCGGAAATGAGCCCCTGCAGCTGCTGGCGGAGTACGGCTGGATTGGCCTGGTCCTCGGAATCGCCTGCGTCGGGATTCACGTGGGCTACGGGGTTCGCGCGATCCGTCGGGAGCTGGCTGAGCGGCGCGAAAACGGTGCGGAGTTGGCGAGCGGATCGATCGCTTGGACGATCGGCGCAATCGCAGGCCTACTCGCGTTGTTGGTTCTCAGTTTTTTCGAAACGATTTTCCACGTTCCGGCGGTTTCGCTGTTGGCGGCGATGGCGCTGGGAATTCTCGCGAATCCGGCTGGCTCCAAATTTCCAACCGGCCGACCAGCAGCTGCTGGGGCGATCCAGGCGTTCGCGGTCATCTGCGGGCTGCTGCTGATTATTTTTGGCCACCGCTATGCGAAGAGCGATTTGCGGGAATTCGAGGCGGAACGACTCGCTGAGGCGGGGGAGTTGGAGGCGAGCGTCGATAAAATCAAAGAGGCTCGGGAGCTCGATCCGGCGGACCCGTTTTTGCCGATGCGTGAGGCGGAGTTGGCCCTCGAAATCTACGGAGCGAATCTGGAGGTGGCCGCGGATTGCTACCTCGAGAGCTACGAGCTTTATCCGCAGAATCCACGAATGCTGATCGCGCTTGGCCAGACTTTGGATGAACTCGGGCGCTCGGATTCGGCGACGCGCTATTTTGAAGAGGCGCTTTTTCGAGCTCCGACCTACGGCGTGACTCGTTACGCCTGGGCGAATCATTTGCTGAAATTGGGCCGCGAAGCGGAAGCGAATCAGGCGTTGCAGTGGGCGAATGAGGCGACTGCGTATCGCTGGACAGCGGAAGTTGGGCACTAACGGCTGAACCGATTGGATTCTCGATTGCAAATCGGTGCTTCGTCCCGACAGTCGCCGCGCTATGGCCATATTCATCGAAATGCCCAAACTGAGCGACACCATGACCGAGGGGACGCTCTTGAAATGGCATGTTAAAGAAGGGGACGCGATTTCGGTCGGCGACGTCCTCGCTGATATCGAGACGGACAAGGCGACGATGGAAATGGAGGCGTTCGACGACGGAATTCTCGGGCGAATTTACATTGGCGAGGGTGAGAAAGCGCCGCTCAGCAGTTTTCTTGCGGTGCTCGTCGAAGAGGGGGAAGAAGTGCCTGACGCGCCTGAAGTCGTGGCGGAGCCGCCAGCAGCTGCTGAGGCTCAAACCGCTTCGAAGCCTGCAGCGGTCGCGCCGGCTGGCGGGGCTCCGGCTGCAGCTGCGGTTGCGGTTGCGGCGAAAACTTCGAGCGGAAGAATCAAAGCGTCGCCCCTGGCCCGAAAAATTGCGGCGAATCGCGGAGTCAACATCGCGGCGATCGCGGGAACGGGGCCTGGCGGACGAATCGTGAGGCGCGACGTCGAAAATGCGCCGGTCGGGGCCGCTGCTCCGGCTGCGGGCGGGGCTGCGATTCAGGCGATCCGACCGAATACGGATTTCGATCCCGATGTGAAACGGATTCCGCTGACGGGGATGAGGACGTTGATCGCTGAGCGGCTGCTCGTGTCCAAATCTACGATTCCCCACTTTTATCTGAACGTGGATCTCGACGCGGCTCCGATGATGAAAATGCGCAAGCAGGTCAACGAAGGCGCGGCAAATGGGGGGAATAAATTTACGGTGAACGATTTTATTCTCAAAGCGACGGTGCTCGCGGCGGTCGACACGCCAGAGGTGAACGCGTCCTTCGACGGCGATGCGATCGTTCAGTTCAGCACGGTGAATCTTTCGGTGGCGATCGCGGTGACTGACGGGCTGGTGACGCCGGTGATTCGCGACGCGCAGAAAAAATCGATGCTCGAAATCAGCCAGGCGGTGAAGGATTTTGCCGAACGCGCGAAGAATAAAAAACTTTCGCCAGATGAATTCGCCAACGGAACGATCACGGTGTCGAACCTGGGCGCTTACGGGATTGCGAATTTCGACGCGATTATCAATCCGCCTCAAGCCGTGATTTTGTCGATCGGCGGGATTTCGAAGAAGCCGGTTGTGAACGATGCGGGTGAGATCGTGACTGGTTTACGTATTTGGGTCGGGATGAGCTGCGATCATCGGGTCGTGGACGGCGCTGTGGGCGCGACCTACCTTCAGGCGTTTCGGAAGTACATCGAGAATCCGGAATTGATGCTCGTTTAGAAGTCGACTTCAGCCGAAATGACCGATCGAACTCTGAAGCCCGGGCAGCCCTACAAGCCGCCGCTGCCGCATCCGAATAAGATCATTCCGAAGATCACGCTGCTGATTTGCGCGCTCTTTGTGTTCGGGAATCTGTTCTGGCGTCTGGGCGATCTTAAAGAGGAAGTTCCGCAGCCGAAACGAGTCTCGCTGGTCCACGTGGACTCGGGGGTCGATCCGTTTGACCTGCTTCGATCGGGCATGGTCTTGGTCTCGCCTCTGGAGCTTTCGAAATTGCCGGCTGCTGACCGAATCGATTTCCCGATGGGCAGCGAGGCGGGCGCTCTGACCTACAACGCTCAGCGATTCGGTCGAAACGACCACCTCGGCGAGGATCTCAACGGGATTGGCGGCCAGAATTCCGATCTCGGCGATAAAATTTACGCAGCAGCTGCTGGAAACGTGATCTACCGCGGAGAGCCGTCGTCGGACTGGGGAAACGTGGTGATTCTTCAGCATCGCGACGAGGACGGGAAGCTTTTTCAGACGTTCTACGCGCATTTGGATTGGATTGCGGTTGGGATTGGCGATCGCGTGCATCGCGGCCAGAAGCTCGGGACAGTTGGCAACGCCGATGGTCGATACCTTGCGCATCTGCATTTTGAATGGAGAAAAGGGGCCAGTTTGGACATTGGCCGTGGCTATTCGCCGTTTTCGAGAAATCGAGCCGATGCCGAAAAAGCATTGATGGAGCTTCGTGGAGCCCCGGTGGATCGTTTAAATCGAGCCGTTGAAGCCGTTCATAGAGAAGAGCTTGCCCCGCCGCCTGGTGCTTTGCAGCTGCGCGAATCGGACGTTGATTCTGGGCCTGGCAGGGAGGTCCCGTGAGCGAATGAGGCTCTTAAAAAGGGGAAAAGTGTCTGCCAGAGAACCACAGCAATGATGGACATGCTGCCGTTGCTTCCTTCCGGACCTGGCGGAGTTCACAAGCCAACATTCCATGGTCCCTGACAGACGGCGGGACTATGAAACGAAAAATAATCCCAACAACCTAAATCGGTCGTGCGTTCTAAAAAAGTGTTGAGCACGGTTGCAAAAATTTTGAGATTGTGTTTCAACTGGCGGTCCGTTACGATTTCGATTCGGGAAAGCCTTCATAATTAACCAATAAAAGATAGAATATCATGGAAGCGTGGAAAGTGATTCTCCTGGTTGCAGCCCTCCCTTTGCTGGGCGCTGCGGGCCTGGCCTACATGAACGGCGAAGAGCTGAAAAAGGGCATCGAAGCCCGTGAGCTTGAAGAAAGCCGTGTCGGGACGGCGACAACCAACAAGGCCAAACTCGTAAAAGACCGCGATAAGGCCAAAGCGGATATTGCAACGAAAACGGGGGAACGAGACGAAAAGAAAGGCCGTTTGGATCAGGCAAAGGGAAATATTTCCGATGCTGACCTGAAGATCAAGACGCTGAATGACGACATCAAACTCGCTGACACCGAAATCGAACGATACACCGCTTTGCGAATCGCCCTCGGACAGATCGACGAGATTGAACGCAAAATGGCGGGTCTAAGGACTTCAATCGAGTCAGTTACTAAAGAGGTCTCCAACGCTGGAAATCTTCTGGCTGTCGCGCGAGCCAAAAAAGAAGAGACGCAGGCAGACATCGATCGCCGTGTCACCGAAAACAAAAATCGGAAAGCATCGATCATCACCAAAGACATCGATACACAGATCAAGGCCGCCTATAACGACTGGGGCTTTGTCGTGATTGATGCGGGTGACGCGGATGGCATCGTGTTGAACGCCACGTTGGACATCGTTCGCCAGGGCAAGCCAATCTGCAAAGTGTTGGTCACCGATTTGGAGCCGTCGCAGTGTTCGGCAAACATCATCAGGAGTTCGCTCATGCCTGGACAGTCGGTTCAGGTAGGAGACTCGGTAATCAAAGCAGGAGCAGCGGGCGCTGCAGCCACTGGAGCCGAATGATTCTCATCACAAATTCCTCCACATTCTTTACGATTTAGAAATCCCTTAATTTTCAGACCAATGATCAAATTCATCTTGGCCCTCACAATGGCCGCGCTCATCGGAGCCGGAGCCTTTGCCTACATCAACCTCACTCGTCTCGGTGACGAGAAAATCTTGCTCACGGAGCTCACCGATAAATTGAACGGCCTGAAATCTGATATCAGCCAGCTTGACGAGGAATTAAATGGTAACAACCCTGATCGGACCCAACTCGGAGGATTGAAATTAGCACTCCAGACTGTCACAGATGAGGAGAAAACCATTTCCGCGGACCTGTTCATCGCGGAAGAGGATTATGGGAAGAGACAAACCGAATTGGCGGGGCTCGAGACTCAATACGAATCCAAAAAGGCCGAGTTAGAAGAATTGGCCCTGATCAAAGAGAAGCTCAAAGGCCGTACGCCTGAATCGGTTCAGGCGGATTACAAAATGCTGGAAGATAGACTCACAAGTCAACAAGCTGAGCTGACTAGTTTGAAAGACGACTACCGCACCACGGATACTGAAGTCGAAAAAAACACGGGCCGGATTGCGGATCTGCAAGAGGAAGAAGTGGAACGCCGGCAACGCGTCGCTCTTAACGGGATGGAAGCGATGGTCATCGCCATCAACCGCGATTATGGATTTGTCATCGTCAATGCCGGTTCGGATATTGGCGTAACTTCAGATGCGTCTCTTCTCGTTCAGCGTGGTGTAGACCGGATCGGTCGCCTTCGAATCCGCCAGGTGGATAAGAAAGTAACGATCGCCGACATCATTCCCGGCTCAGTTTCGCCCGGGGCGCAGATCATGGTTCGCGACAAAGTGATCTTTGAGAACGTGTTCCGCTAAACCGAAGCCATTTCGGACTTCAGTTTCCCATCAGAACTCTCAAAGTTCTCCTTTGACACTGCGGGCCATTTGCTGTTTTTTTAGCACTTAATTCGACTTTAGAACCGATATGAAAAACCTTCGCCTTTTCCTTCTTCCGCTTCTCGCAATCTCTGGCTTGATGCTCGGCGCTTGCGCCTCCACAAAGCCAAAGCCTTACGCAGGCGAACGAATTAACAACAAGCCGCACAACATGCCCCAGGCTTGGGAAGGTTCTTCGGCCATGGGTGCGTTCTTCCAAGGCAGCCGATAGCTCGGGCTCTGCTTGATTCATTTCTGAGCACAGGCAGTGCTCTGGATTGGCGCGAAGACCACGTTCTTCGTGCACTTTTCGGTGCCGCCTGTCGCGACATCGTTTCGGAGTGACGTTTGGTGTGAACTTCCCGGAATTTCGCTGCGAACCCTTGTGCTCGCAGCCACAACCTGTTACCAATTCGTTGGGCACCTTGGTAGCGGCCCGCAAAATCCCACACTTTTTGAGACGACATGGATCACCCCTCTGAAGCGGATCTGGCGGCCCACGCGGGCGAAGTTCGAAAACTCATCGATGCCCTCAACCAAATTCTCTTTGGTCAGGAAGAATTGATCGAGCTTGTGGTGACCGGCTTGATGGCCAGAGGTCACATTCTGCTGGAAGGCTTGCCTGGCTTAGGTAAAACGGAATTGGTTAAAGGACTTTCGAAGGCGCTGGATCTCGAGACGAAACGAATTCAGTTCACTCCGGATCTGTTGCCGGGCGATATCACCGGAAACCCGATTCTCCAGGAAACTCCCGAAGGTCGCGAATTTGTTTTTCAGCCCGGACCGCTCTTCACGAATCTTTGCCTCGCGGACGAAATCAACCGCGCTTCGCCGAAAACCCAGTCTGCTCTTCTTGAAGCGATGCAGGAGCGCCGCGTCACGGTTCTTGGAAAGACCCACGAATTGCCGCCGCCGTTTTTCGTGCTCGCGACGCAGAACCCGATCGAACTCGAAGGAACTTATCCGTTGCCCGAAGCTCAACTGGACCGGTTTCTTTTTAAGCTGGACGTGAATCGCAACAACGCGGCTACGCTGGAGAGGATCGTAAATAATCGGGAATTGGGTGTGGAGCCCACTTTGGAGCCGGTTATGACCAAAAAGTGCCTCGAAGGAATCATGCAGGCTGTCCGATCGATTTATTTGCCGGACGTCGTCGCAAATTACATCGCTCGGCTGGTCGACGGAACCCACCCGGGGCAGTCGAAGGCTTCTAGCGGGATCAAATTCGGCGCAAGCCCACGGGCGGCGCTGAGCCTGGCCTCCGCCGCGAAGGCCCGCGCTTTGATAAACGGCCGCGTGAACGCGAGTTTTGAAGACGTTCAGGTCGTCGCCGTTCCGGTGATTCAGCATCGCATCATTCTGGATTACAACGCGCGGATCGACGGAAAAACGAATCGCCAGGTGGTGATGGAGTTGCTGGCCGAAGTTCCAACTCAGGAAATGGACGTTCCTAAAACTCTGAAAGATGCACCGGCCAGCGCGGCGTAACCAACCGCAACGCGCAGTTCTTCGCGTTCGCAAGATCATGACATTCGCCGCTTCTCGACTCCGCCTGGCCATTGCGTTCGTCAGCAGCTGCTGGGTGGCGGACTTTCTAAGCGGGACGGCTTCGGCCCAGGGGGATTTTGGCCTTTGGGAATTCGATCGGCCTACCGAAAGCAAAATTCATATTTTCAGCGCTTTCCAAGGCCCGCCGAATCGCGGGTTTCTCCCGGTCAAAGCCATCATCAGCAACCGCACCGATCGAGACCGAACGTGGACGTTTGAGTTTTCTTCCGACGGGGCGGAATCCGGGATCCGGTTCAGGTCTTCATTTGAGGTCGTTTCGCCGAGCAAAAAGGAAACGGAGCACGAATTTATGGTGCCGTTGCCTTCGTTAATCAATTCTGACAGCGGACAGCACGAAGTCACGGTGAGCGTCAACAACGGCGCTTACAAGCGGCAGATCCGAGCCGACATCCAGCATCGATGGGCGATGCTCGCCTTCAGCAATGGACTCGACGATACAAAGCATTTAAGGGCGCTGACGGATGAACTTTCACGGCACGGAATGTCGTTTTACGGAGGGTTGCGGCAGGCGGGAATTCTTTTCGACGCAGAATCCCTGCCAGCTGACTGGCGTGGTTACACGGGCTTCGATGTTTTGATGCTGACCGACGAGGAGTGGAACGCGCTTGAGCCAGCGGTCAGGGCCGGGATTCTCCGGTGGACGAGACTTGGCGGGCAACTCCACATTTTCTCCATGATCCAGGGCGCAAAGCCTTCCACCTTTGGGATTGGCGTGGATGACCTGGGTTCGCGTACCGTGGTCGCAGACGGAGGCTCCTACGAACGATCGCTCGGTAGGGTTTTCGTTCATTGGTGGGATGAAAAAGATCTGCCTTTGCAACGCTTGGCTGACCATCTTGTCAGCGACACGCCTCGGCTGGCCGTTGCCTTGGAAGAGCAGTTCGCTGACAAATGGCCATTGCAAACCGAATTCGGAATTAAGCCGTTCAACCCGATCGCGATGTTCGTCATTTTGATCCTGTTCGCGATCATGGTCGGTCCGGTTAACCTATTTATTCTGGCTAAGCCGGGAAACCGACATCGCTTATTTATAACGACTCCGATCATCTCTGTCGTGGCCAGCCTGACGCTCGTGCTTTTGATTGTGTTCAAGGACGGATTCGGTGGAAGCGGACTCCGAACGGCGTTGATGATGCTGGAAAGTGAAGAGCGCCGCGCGTTCGTAGTTCAAGAGCAGCTGGCGAGAACTGGTGTTTTGTTAGGGCGTACTTTTGATGTCGAAGAGCCCGCGTTCATTAGCCCGGCGAAATTAAAGAAGACTCGCTGGACCCACTTCGATAACCGCTCTCAACTCGCGGCTGATTACCAGTACGCGGAAAAAAATCTGGCTGGAGATTGGTTTCAGAGCCGCAGCGAGCAGGCTCATTTCGTTCAGACGGTTCGCACGACGCGCGCGCGCATTCTTCAGGAGCCGACCGCTCAAGGCGAGACGCCGAAGCTGATTTCCGAAATCGATTTCCTGCTCGACGATCTGTTCTACATCGATTCGGAAGGGCAAGTTTGGAAATCGACAGGCGAAGTCCGAGCAGGTCAGGAAATCAAACTTGAGCCTTTGGGAGGAAAAGGTTCGGACCCGAAGGGCCAGCGAGCCGTCGCAAATTTCTGGAATGAAGAAAGCTCTCGATTCACGTCGCGGCTGCGGAGCCGAATCCTCGAATTCCCAAATCGTCGGAATATTTACCTCGCTGTGGCGACTCAAGGAATTGAAGACGAGCTGGTCCCGACGCTGAGTTCGTTGCGCTGGAATGATGATCGGCTTCTTCTCGTTGGGCAGCCGTTGCCGCGCGGGCAGGCTCAAAACCAACCGGCGCCCGAGGCTAAGCCAGGCCAGGATGAAACGTCTCAGCCAGAACCTCAATCGAGCGCCGCGCCCGAGTCATGAGTGAAATTTCGCCCGCATCCGCCCAAGCTCGATCGGTCGAGACTCCAGCAGCTGCTGGGTCGGTCGAAAAACCCGCCGCGCCAGGTTCATCGAAATCCGGGAAGGTCCCCGCGATCCGCGTGTCCAATCTCTATCGCGCGTTTGGCGACATCAACGCGGTTAACGATGTTTCGTTTGAGATCCAACAAGGCCAGGTCGTCGGCTTCGTTGGAGCGAACGGCGCAGGCAAGACGACGACGATGCGGATCCTCGCGACGCTCGACTACCCGACTTCAGGCACCGCAGAAATCCTCGGTGTCGACGTCGTCGACTACCCCGGCGAGATAAGAAAAATCCTCGGCTGGATGCCCGATCACTTCGGGACTTACGATTACATGACCGTGATCGAGTATCTCGATTTCTTCGCTCGCGCCCTGGGTTACAAGGGCGATGAGCGGATCGAGCGCGTTCAGGAAGTGATGGAGTTTACTGAGCTTGATAAGCTCGCCGATCGACTGATCAACACGCTATCTAAAGGCATGGGCCAGCGCCTCTGCCTCGGCCGCGCGCTGATCCACGACCCGGAAGTTCTGATTCTCGACGAACCCGCCGCCGGCCTCGATCCGAAGGCGCGTGTTGAGCTCAAGCACCTGATCCGGATCCTCGCTGAAGAGGGGAAAACGATTTTCATCAGCTCACACATTCTTTCCGAACTCGGTGAAATGTGCGACGAGCTGCTCTTCATCAACCGAGGCAAAGTTTTCTATCAGGGCACGGCCGAGGACCTGAAGAAAATGACGAACGAAGGAACTTTGATCAAGGTCGAGCTCGATGGGAAACCGGAAATGCTGGAACAGTGGTCGGCGATGTCGCCGCACGTAAAATTCATCGATTCGAATCGGCTTGGCGGGCGGATCGAGGTCGATTCGAGCGAGCCCGATGTGATCGCCGGGGTCCTTCGGAAAATGATCAACGACAGCCTGCCAGTCGTCGAATTCCGCAAAGAGGAACGCGCTCTCGAAGATGTTTTCATCGAAATCGTCGGCAAACTCGAACGCGAGGCCGATCTTGAAGAGGCAGCCAAACTCAATCCCGTGAAACCAGCAGCTGCTGAACCCGCTTCGAAATCGTGAACGCCGTTTCCTCATCGCTTAAAGATTTTGGCGACTGGATCAGCCCGATCATCGTCAAGGAATTGCGCCAGGGCATGCGGACGAAAGTCTTCACGGCGGCGTTCATCGTTTTGCAGGGATTCATGGTGCTGTTCATCCTGGTCGGCTGGAATCAAGACCGGACTTCGCACTCCGAGGACGCTTCTGGATTCTTCTGGGGCTGCGTTTTCATCACGCTGATTCTCGTGCTACCGCTGCGGGGGTTCGGCGCGCTGAGTTCTGAAGTTAAGCTCGACACGATGGATCTGATCTCGTTAACGCGATTATCGGCTTGGCGAATCACCGCTGGAAAGTGGTTTGCGCTCGTTAGCCAGTCGATCCTCGTCGCAATCGCCGTGATGCCGTACGTCGTGCTTCGCTATTTCTTCGGCGGGGTGAATTTGTTTGCCGAGCTGCTGTTTCTGGGAATGGCGCTCGTCATGTCGTGCCTCCTGACCGCGATCATGGTCGGTTTGTCGGCGTTCTCCAATTTCCTCATCCGTGGAATTCTCGTCGTCGCGGCAGCTGCTGTCAGTCTGACTTTGATCGTCGAATTCATCTCGACATCGAGCAGAATGCCGAACGGAATTCCGTTCAGCGACATTGCAGGTTACGGCTATCTCTACCTCGGGATCATTCTTGGATCGCTTTTCCTGATGTATTACTTTCTGGATATGGGCGCGACTCGCATGGCCCCGGAAGCGATCAACCACAGCACGAGGAAAAGGCTAATCTCGATCCTGTTTCTTGCTGCGTTGCTGGCGATGCCGATCCTTTTCGATTCGCTTGAAGCAGAGGCATTCTATTTTCTGGGATCCGCTCTCATCGGGCTTTTTGCGCTCGACGCCCTGACGGAGCGACCATCCGGAGTCCGTAGTTTGCACCGGCCTTTTGCGCGCGGAGGTCCAGTTGGATGGCTGTTCCAGCTCTTCTTCTCACCGGGTTGGTTTTCCGGCTTATTTTACGTGTTTGTCCTCGGTGGGATGCTTTTCGGCGCCGAATTAATCTTAGATATCTATGGCCGAACGTTGGTCGCGAATTTGACTTTGCATCTCAGCTTCGTTGGAATGCTGGTTTTTCCGGTACTCGTCATCCATCTCTTCTATCCAGATCTAAAGAGCTTTTTCTCCGCCTATTTCTTTATCCAATGTGCGGCGGTAGCGATTGGAACTTGTCTCTCGATCATCGACGGCACTGTGGCCATTCGAGCGATCATGTGGGCTGGTTGCCCTCTGCCATTTGTGAGTTACCTCATGGCTTGGCAAGACAATTACGATAGCAACGGCCCCGCGCTTCTCGCGCTTTCATCGATCACCCTTTTTATCACGACGCTGGTTTGTCTGATTCGAGGATCGACGCAAATTCGTCTCTGGAAAAAGTTCCGGAAGGAAATCCATGACTCGCAGAATCCGTCATGAGCAGCTTTCTCGAAAAGATGGAAGAGGACGACTTCGTCCGGATCAGCGCGCAGGCTGAAGCTTGGGCCGATCTCTTTAAGCTTCCGCTCGGCAAGCGAACCTGGCGGGGAATGAGCGGAGATTTCCAAGGGAGCGGAGTGGGCTCCTCGCTCGATTTTCAGGATCACCGTTCGTACGTTCCGGGCGACGATCCTCGCCACATCAACTGGCAGGCTTTCGCTCGAAGCGGCCAGTACACGATGAAACTTTATCGCGAGGAAGTGCGGCCGATGATCGATGTGATCTTCGATGTTAGCGATTCGATGTTTTTCGATGAAGCTAAGCGTCAGCGCTCGCTTGAGACGATCTACTTCGTGATTCACGCTGTCCTCAAAAGCGGGGCCAGCGGCAAATTTTTCCTCTCGAAAGGCTCCGAGCACAGCTTTTTGCGCGACGAAGCGATCCACACGCATGCTTGGATTGATCAAGCGATCGATCTGCCCGAAGCGCCTTCTTCCGAGGCTCCACGGATCGCCAACATTCCGGTGCGAGCCCAAGCGATGCGGATTTTCGTTAGCGATCTGCTCTTCCTTGGAGGCATCGAAGTCGTCCTCCAATCGCTGGTAAGCCGCAAAGGATTCGGCACGATCTTCGCGCCCTTCACCGCGTTGGAGGCTCGCCCGGAGTGGTCCGGAAATTACGAATTCGTCGACGCAGAAGACGGCTCGCGGCATCCGCATCGGGTTCAGCTCAATCTTCTCGAGCGCTACCGAAAAGCCTACGACCGGCACTTCGCGCAATGGAAGGATCTCGGCCACAAATACGATGTCGGCATCGTGCGACTCCCCGCCGAACCTGATTTTTCGGCGGCGCTTCGTTGGGAAGGCGTGGCCGGCGGAGCGATCGAACTTTGGAATTAAACATGAAAAGAATCATCACCCTTTTATGCCTTGCGGCAGCCACTTTACTTCAAGCCGAGCCAGTCAAAGTCGAGTTAGACGGTAACCAGCTGCTTCGCGGAGGTCAGCCGTATTCGATCAAAGGCGCGGGCGGCACGACATCGCTCGACCTTCTCGCTGCTTCTGGCGCGAACTCGATTCGGACCTGGGGCGTCGATGAAACGACCCAGCAGCTGCTGGACGACGCCCACTCGAATGGCCTGACGGTTTGCCTCGGAATTTGGCTCGGTCAGGTTCGGCAGGGCTTCGACTATCAGGACTATGACCAGACCAAAGCGCAGTTCGATGCGGTCCTCGATGCCGTCCGCAAATTCAAAGATCATCCGGCAGTTCTGATGTGGGGGCTCGGTAACGAAATGGAATCGCCGGACGATGGTGAGAACGCAGCGATCTGGCTTCACATCAATCAGCTCGCGCGCGAGGTCAAGGCGCTCGATCCTAACCACCCAACGATCACGGTTGTTGCTGAACTCGGCGGACGGAAGGCCGAAGTGATGGATCGATTCGGCCCCGAAATCGACATCATCGGGATTAATTCCTACGGCGGCGCTTCGACGCTTTTCAAGCGCTACTTCGGAAAGCGGCCGGTTGCTGTAACGGAGTTTGGTCCGCCTGGAGTCTGGGAATTGCCCAAGAATGAATTCGGTTCTGTTAACGAATGGACTAGCACCGAGAAGGGCGAAATCTACGCGGAAGTCAGCCGCGAATTCTCAGCCGATCCGCGCTACCTCGGGAGCTACGCCTTCGTCTGGGGCGCAAAGGAAGAGGCGAGCGCGACCTGGTTCGGGATGCTGCTTCCAACTGGCGAGCGGCTAGCAGCTGCTGACGCGATGACCGAAATCTGGAGCGGCGAACCGCCGAAAAACCGGGTTCCGAGAATCGAAAAACTGGAGCTGACGAGTGAGGCGATGGTCAAGCCGGGTGGCGAAATCACGGCTTCGCTTAAAGCGATTGATCCGGAGGGTGACCCGCTGAAAATCGAATGGGTTCTCGCTGAAGATCCGCAGAATTACGCTGGCGGCGGCGATTTCCAGGCTAAGCCGATGTCGTTTCCGGACGCCGTCGTCGAAAGCGGCTCTGACAAAGCGAAAATCCAGATGCCGGAGAATGGCGGAGCCTACCGGCTTTACGCCTACGTTTACGACAATGCTGGCGGTGCTGCTGTCGCTAACATTTCGCTCAAAGTCGACGGACCCCGGATGATTCGGCCTGGAGCCGGATCGACTTTGCCTCTCGTGATTTACGCGGAGCCAGGCGAGCCCGAGCCCTACGCGCCGAGCGGCTACATGGGAAATACGGACGCGATCAAGCAAGATCTTGCGTCGACCGAAAAGCCTCATTCCGGCAAGCACTGCCTGCGCGTGGAATTCGCAGCGACAGACGGTTGGGGCGGCGTTGTTTGGCAGAATCCGCCTAACGACTGGGGCGACCAGCCCGGCGGTTACGATTTGAGCGGAGCGAAGCACCTGAGCTTCATGGCCCGAGGCGCGAAAGGCGGCGAGCGGGTGAATTTTGCCTTCGGTCTGATCGAGCCGGACAAAACTTATCACGACACCGCTAGGCTGGATATCGAAGTCACCCTGGGCGTCGAATGGCAGAAATTCACCCTGCCGCTGAACGGCAATGACCTGACGCGGATCAAATCTGGCTTCGCCTGGGTCGTGCAGGCCGCCGACGAGCCGATCGTGTTTTTCCTCGACGATCTCGTCGTTGAGTAGAAACAGGAGGAAAAGCCGTTTGAGCGCCACGTGGTCTTACGCTATGGATCGGCCCGTTTCCGGGAAATCATCGCTGTGAGCACCAAGCAAGCCGTCATCGAACACCTCAAAATCTGCCGGCTTGACCACTGGTTGAAGAATATTTTCATCGTTTTCGGCCACGCGGTAGCGGTTGTGCTGATCTTCGATCTCGAATTCAAGGCCTCGATGATCGGGACGATCATCCTCTCGTTGATCCCGGCCTGCTTCATCGCCTCAGCCAACTACATCCTCAACGAGATCCTCGACGCGCCGTTCGATCGGCAGCACCCGACTAAGAAACTGCGTGGAGTCGCCGCTGGCAAAGTCAGCGTTCCGATTCTGTGGGCGATGAAAGTTGCCTTCATCATCATCGGCTTCACGATGGCTTGGCTGTGCTTTGAGAATCCTGGTTACATCGCCGCTCTCGGGCTTCTTCTGCTTAGCGGATTCGTTTACAACATCCCGCCCGTTCGGCTCAAAGATCGGGCCTATCTCGACGTCATCGCCGAGTCCTTCAACAACCCGATTCGGCTCTGGCTCGGCTGGTACGCGCTCGTTCCTGCGAACGCCGAGGCCGCAGCAGCTGCTGGCGTCGAAAACTACGGCTGGTACATGCCGCCGATGGCAATCATGCTCGCCTGGTGGTTCTTCGGGGCGCTCCTGATGACCGGCAAGCGTTATGCGGAATTCCGCTTCATCGGCAACGCTGAACAGAGCGGGCTCTACCGTGAATCCTTCAAGGTTTACACTCAACGACGGCTGATCATCGCCATGATCACCTACGCCAACCTCTTCTGTTTCTGCACGGGAGTCGCCCTGACAGACAACGAAGAAATGCGCAATCTCATCCTTGCCTTTCCCGCCATCATCGTGGCCGTGATCGCCTACTTTAAGCACGCGATGAGCGAGGTCGGGGCGAAGCTCGAGCCCGAGCAGCTGCTGAGGAAACCGGCGATCATTTTCGCCACGCTCATCACGGTTCTGATCGCGATCGCGCTGCTCTACGCACACAAAACCGGCGTCCTGCACAGCGACCAGATTCTTAAATGGCTCTAACGACGTCAGTCGTCCTTTGACGGCGATCTTCGATTGCTCTTGGTCACCGTCCGGCGGCGTTTCCGCTCGATCATTCGCTTCTTAGCGCGTGCGCTTGGTTTTCGATTTTGGCGCCGAGCTTTTTCTTTGCGCTCGACTGCTCGCAGTCGGCTGGCATCTCGGCGGCCTTCGATTGCATCGCAAATCGCGGCCCGGGCGTAGTGACGATTCGCGGCTTGAGAACGACCGTCCTGGCGCTTCACCTCGATACCAGTCGGCTCATGCTTGAGGTAAACGCAGGAATGCGTCTTGTTGATTTTCTGGCCGCCGCTGCCGGTTCCGAGCACAAATTTTTCCACGAGGTCGTCCTCAAGGACGCCTAACCGATCCATCCGCGCTTGAAGCGCTTCCTGTCGTTCCGTGGAGATCATTGGATTGAAAAACCATTGAGGCGGAGAGACTAACTCAAGTTCGGAAGTTGCGCAATCAGGCGATAAGTTCCTCGATCACTTTTCCGCCGAACTGGCTGAGCTGCTTGTGTCGTCCAGCATGATAGAAACTCAGTTTGTTGTCGTCGAGCCCTAACAGATGCAGAAGCGTCACGTGGACATCGCGGATGTGATGAACGCAGTCGACAGCCTCAGCGCCGACGTCGTCCGTTGCGCCGATCGTGTGACCGGCCTTCGTCCCGCCGCCGGCAAACCACATCGCCATCGCCTTCGCGTTGTGATCGCGACCGTAACTCTGGCCGCCACCGCGCATGCCGTTGTCCGGCGTCCGACCGAATTCTCCACACCAGACGACGAGCGTGTCGTCCAGCATTCCGCGCTCCTTGAGATCGTTCAGCAGCGCGGCGATCGGCTTGTCGACTGATTGGATCAGCGAGCCGTGGGCGCGCTCGATGTAGTCGTGGCTGTCCCAGTTTCCGGCGTAGGCCTGGACGAATCGGACGCCCTTTTCAACTAACCGGCGAGCGAGCAGACATTTCCGCCCAAAGGCGTCGGTCTTCTCCGCTCCGATTCCGTAAGCCTCGAGCGTTTTCGGTTTTTCGCCGTCAAGATCGATCACGCCCGGCACTTCGGTTTGCATCCGGAAAGCGAGTTCGTAGCTGGACATCCGCGCTTCGAGTTCGCTTCGGCCGGGGCGCGCATCGAGGTGCTTCTGATTCAACTGGCTTAGCAGATCAAGATTGCCGCGCTGCTGCTCTGGCGTAACGCCTTCAGGCGGATTGAGATCGAGAATCGGACTGCCGGTCGGACGCAGCGGTGTGCCTTGAAAATCAGCCGGCAAAAACCCGTTCGACCAGTTTCCAGCGCCGCCTTGCGGATAGCTGTTTCGCGGCAGGACCACGAAACCAGGCAGGTTCTCGTTTTCCGATCCAAGTCCGTAGGTGACCCACGAACCAATCGCCGGATCGCCGCCGAAACGGTTCCCCGTGTTGACGTGAAAACACGCCGTCGGATGATTGACCGACTCGACCTGCGCTCCTCGGTAGAAGCACATTTCATCCGCCATTTTCTGGAGATGAACCCACTCCGCGCTCACGTCCGCGCCGCACTTTCCGGCCTTAACGAAATCGAACGGGCTCTTCACGAAATAGCGGTCGCCGGACGACATCGCGCTCTCCTTCTCGCCGCTGCGCTTGAATTTTTGGAGATGCCGTTTCGTCAGCTCGGGCTTGGGATCAAACGTGTCGATGTGCGACGGCCCGCCTTCCATGAAGAGGAAGATGCAGTTCTTCGCTTTCGCCGGGTGGTGGACGGTTTGCGCGCCTTGGAGGAGAGATGAAAAGGCAACCGAACCGAGCCCGGCTCCGAGCCCGAAGAGGGCGTCGCGTCGAGATGGCGTTGCGAAAATGTTAGAGTGATTCATGAGTCTGATTGGCTCCTATCTCATTGAAAAGGTTTCAGCAGCTGCTGTGGCTTTGTGAAAATCGTGTTTATCCGGATTCGCTGCAACCGACGATTTCGATGTCACCGAACAACTCCCCTCGAACCGAAAATTGCCCAGAAAAAATCACTCGGTTAGTCCGCGGTCGTCGTGTTTAAACTGTTGAAGAAAAGCGGCCGATTTCCCCAGCGCTTGGAGAGAACTCGCTCCGAAGGAAGTGTGTAAGGTTTTTTGCGATATCCCCGGCGATTCGGGTCGTTAGCGAAATCGATCTGCTGCTGAACGGTTTTTCGGAAAACGAACATCAGATTCTCTTCTTGATCACGGGTGTCTTCAATTCCCAGTTTATTGAGATCCTGAACTACCTGATGAAGGGATTCAGCCGTCGACAAACACTCCGGATGAGGCTGGTGTTTGACCTGAAATTCGGAAGTCCTTCCAGCTGTAAAACTGACCCGCGGAAGCGCGTGCAAACTGGTCGTCAGTTTCATCATCTTTTTCGCGCACTGCCAGGTTCCGTCGATCACGATGAACTGGAGTGTCTTCCTCCCGAGTTGGGACGCGGCTTTCGGTTTCGAGAGATCGATCGCGTTCCTTCCCGGATAGACGACGACCGATTGGAAACGCTCATCCTCGACCATTTCCCGGAATGCGACGCTCTCGTCGAAATTGATCCCAACGATCACCTCGGAATTCTGAAGAATCAGATGACTGAACCGACCGGTTCCAACTTTCTCTTTCTTGAACTCCTTCGGGTGCATCAAAATGAGGAATCGAGAAGTCGTCGGAAATGGCCGAAGATGCGCACAGACGCAAGTTGCCAGGCGGCGGCGGCAATTCAGACAAAGGTTGAGTCGTTTGGAATCGGGCATGGTGCATCGTGTCACCGGGGGCGTTCGTTCACCCTTTACCGACTTCATGCCCAAATGCCAGCCTGCAGCACGCGTTCCAAACTTTGTCGAAGAGACAGTGGCTTCGATCAGTGGGAGAGACGGGGAGACCTGGGCAGAGAATAGATGATATTTCAGGCCCTGAATCAGGTGGCCGAGGGTGTAGAGCAGGTGCTGCGGCGTGATCGTCGCGCCGACTTGCCCCTCGGGCGCGTTCCGGACGAATTCGGTCGCTTCCTTCGTCGTGATGTGCTCGCAGACGATTCGAAGTCGCGGGTGTTCGGCCAGCAGCTGCTCGAAGGCGTCGGCACCAGCGGCTCGCAAATCGGCGGCGTACTGCTACGATGGTCTAGGAATCCGGCGTCGCCTCGCCGAAAACCCGGCTCACGGGCGGCTTCGTGTTCGGCATCGCCAAGGCTCCGGCGCAGCCCATGTCGAGATGCGCCTGAATGTAGGCCGGAACGGCCGGTCCCTGGCGGAAATGGGTGTGAAGATCGAACCACTTGGGCAAATCGAGCGTCATCCGGTTTCCTGGCCCCTGATCGCGTGAGTTGCAATCTCGAAACTTTGCGCTCCCGTTTCGCGCGACGGATTGGGCGATTGAAATGCTGCCGACAATTCGTTCCCAAAAATTCTAAGCCGCCAAAGTCAAGGCGGCCGCCCGCTGAATCAGCACCTGCCTCACCTGGTCTGGCGTAAACGGCTTGGGCAACGAAGCGGAGAAGCCCATCTTCTGGTAAATCCCCAGATTATTCCCGTCCGAATAGCCCGAGCACACCACCGCGAAAATGCCGGGTTGAATCGATTTCAGGTGCGAGAGGGTCTCCTCGCCACCCATGCCGCCGGGAATCGTCATGTCCAGCAACACCAAGTCAAAAGGCTCGCCATTGCCCATGGATTCGCGGTAGACGCCGATCGCCTCCGACCCTTCTTCCACGGTGACGACCTGTTGACCCAGCTTTTCGAGAATTCGGCGCGCGATAATCCGAATCGGCACCTGATCGTCCATCACCAACACTCGCCCCGCTGGAATGGAGAAATCGATGACATTGCCTGGAGAAGCAGCCAATTCACTTTGGCGATGCGCCGGGAGTAGAATCTTGAACATGGTGCCTTGGCCCACGACCGATTCGAGCGAAATATGGCCGCCGTGCCGGCTGATGATCGAATGGCAGGTCGCCAGTCCCAGCCCCGAGCCCTCTTTCTTCGTCGTGAAATAGGGGTTCCAGATTTGGTTGAGGATTTCCGGCGCGATCCCCGGTCCATTGTCGGATACGCAAATGCGAAGGTAGGGGCCGGGTTCAAGCAGGTTGGTTTCTTCCGCGAGGGTGACTTCGTCGAGGTAAATCCGGACGACTCCGGTGCCGCCCGTCGCCTGCAGCGCATTGACGCAGAGATTATTGACGACCTGGCTGATTTGTCCCGAATCAAAATCCGCCAGAAACACCTCCTGGCTCCGCTCCACGCTCCAGACCATCCCGGAGCCGCTGAGGGAAAACCTGGCCGCTTTTTT
Source organism: Verrucomicrobiales bacterium (assembly GCA_047620505.1). Taxonomy (GTDB): domain Bacteria; phylum Verrucomicrobiota; class Verrucomicrobiia; order Verrucomicrobiales; family DEV007; genus JBLHKS01. The sequence continues at coordinate 28,766 of JBLHKS010000002.1, forward strand.
CAGGACAATCCCCAGGTCTCCGATTTCTTTGACCGGATCGCCTCCTTTGGAAAAGGTGAGCAGCTGCCGGGTGAGCTGGCGAGCGTTTTCACAGGCGTTTTCGGCATCCTGTAGAGTTTCGTGAAGCAGGCTGGGCTCTTCCCGGGCGAGAGCGATGTTGCCGAGGATGCTGGCGAGGTAGTTGTTGAAGTCGTGCGCGATGCCTCCGGCCAGCAACCCCACGGAATCGAGCCGTTGCAGGCGTTCGGCCTGAGACTGGTGGTGAATCTCCTCGGTGATGTTTTGAAAAATCATCAGCCACCGGGAGCGAAGTTGATTAGGGTGTCGCAGGTAGGAAACCGAGCATCGGTAAACGCACTGATTCACCTCGTAATTGAAGCGCGAGTGAAAGCCCGAGTTGATGCACTCCCGCAGGTGCGCCTGAATTTCCGCGGCGCGCTCCCCGAAGATTTCCTCCAGGGACTCGCCCTCGTCTCCGACGCCCCGAAACGGGCGGCAGGGCAGATCGGTGCCGCCGGCCAGCAGCACCGTCCCGTCTTCACGGAGGATGACCGCTCCGCCGGTCGGCAAGTTGTCGACCAGGCTATCGAGAAGCTTTTCGCGGTAGGCGAGCGCGCGATTTTGCTCTTCCAGTTCGCTCGCCAGCCGTTCTTTATCCTTAATGTGGCTCTCCTGAGCGTTGAGCATGAAGAGAAACTCGGCCACGGCCTGATGGGCGGGAAAATCGATGAATTTCAACCCGAGCCGCTTCAAATCCGAGGAATTGCTGACCCAGGGCGATCCGAGGAAGAGCCACGCCTCCTCTTCTTCCATCCAGACGACCTCCCCCCGCAGGCTGGCACCACCGTCGCGGTGCTTGAGGATGACCAGCTGATGCTTGAAGCGTTCAGGGAACCAACCGCCGACGCGGGTCGGCTCGATCAGTTCGAAGGTGGTGAGAATGGGCTCGCCAATCGGGGGTGCGATCACCTTGGTCAGCCGCCCGCCACAGCTGATGAGTCGGCCGTCACGGTTGGTTAAGAAGTGGAACGGAAACAACCGCTCCATCTGGGCATCGCTGAAGTGCATATCGGCCAGGGGCGATTGGTTCAGGCCGCTTTGGCGCGCAAATCTTCCACGGGAACGGCGGCCTCCTGAGCGGAGGTCCAGCGGACCGCGAATTCGTCGTAATCCTGCCCGGCTGATTTGAGCGAGGCGATTTCGGCGGTTACCGGGGTGTCGAAACGCTCCCCCAGTCCCTCAAGAATGCCGATGACCATGGGGGCGAGGCTGGCCCGGTTACTCCAATAGCGCAGGGTGAGCGAACCGGGGCCGGGGGCCACCACCTCGAAAGAAGGTGGATTCAAGTGGGGCATCGCGGTGCGAAGCCGGGCGTGCAGGGCGTTGAGATTCTCAAGGAATTCGGCGACGCTGTCTCCCCAGGTATCCATCATTTCACCGTAGCCTTCGGCGGCGGTGTAGAGGATCCAGTGGCGGCCAAATTGTTTGAGGATGTCTTCAGCGGGGACCTTGAGAAGTTCGGAAGCGCTGCCGACGAGGTCGTAGGTGATCGAGTCCGGGTAGGCGTCCATGGCGTTGAAATTGTCCTGAACGATGCCTGCGTGATCGCGGATTCGGCTCCAGGCGTCTTCGCCAGATTCTTTGATGATGAGGTCCCTAACGGCGCGGTTTACGAGTCCATACATGGCAGGTAGTTGGAGTGAAGGTTTTCAATGGCTAAGCAAAATTACTAAGAATTTTAATAATTACAATAATTAAAGCGACGATATTTTGGGACATTTGATTTTTATGAAACTATTAAAGTTAGCGGGGTGATCGATCGTGGCTTTGAAGTCGTGCGGACTCAATGCGTCGCGGCGATTGGGGCGGCATGTGCAGTTTGCGTGATTTGCGAAAAGATGTGATCCGCCCTCCTGGTTGAGCCAATCCGCGAAAAGCCCACCGCGCCGGCGGACTTTTTGCCGTTCCGGCTATTCAATCGAGATAAGCAAACTCGTTCAAGTTGAAGATCACCAGGCAAACCTGCGCCAGCCCGCGAGTTCGTGCATCGACATTGCTGGGCTGCAAATCCGGCTCATAATCTGTGTAAGCCGGCATGTGCTCGATGAAATCGTAGGGCTCGCCGGTTTTCTCGAATAGAAATATAAACAGGTTGACTATTTGAGGCACTCGTTTTCCGATCCAAGTCCGTAGGTGACCCACGAACCAATCGCCGGATCGCCGCCGAAACGGTTCCCCGTGTTCACGTGAAAACATGCCGTCGGATGATTGACCGACTCGACCTGCGCTCCCCGATAGAAGCACATTTCGTCCGCCATTTTCTGGAGATGAACCCACTCCGCGCTCACGTCCGCGCCGTACTTTCCGGATTTGACGAAATCGAACGGACTCTTCACGAAATAGCGTTCGCCCGACGACATCGCGCTCTCCTTCTCGCCGCTGCGCTTGAATTTTTGGAGGTGGCGTTTCGTTAGCTCAGGCTTCGGATCGAAGGTGTCGATGTGCGACGGCCCGCCTTCCATGAAGAGGAAGATGCAGTTCTTCGCTTTCGCCGGGTGATGGACGGTCTGCGCGCCTTGGAGGAGAGATGAAAAGGCAACCGAACCGAGCCCGGCTCCGAGCCCGAAGAGGGCGTCGCGTCGAGATGGCGTTGCGAAAATGTTAGAGTGATTCATGAGTCTGATTGGCTCTTATCTCATTGAAAAGGTTTCAGCAGCTGCTGTGGCTTTGTGAAAATCGTGTTTATCCGGATTCGCCGCAACCGACGATTTCGATGTCACCGAACAACTCCCCTCGAACCGAAAATTGCCCAGAAAAAATCACTCCGGTCAGTCCGCGGTCGTCGTGTCTAAACTGTTGAAGAAAAGCGGCCGATTTCGCCAGTGCTTGGAGAGAATTCGCTCCGAAGGAAGTGTGTAAGGTTTTTTGCGATATCCGTGGCGACTCGGGTCGTTAGCGAAATCGATCTGCTGCTGAACTGTTTTTCGGAAAACGAACATCAGATTCTCTTCTCGATCCCGGGTGCTCTCAATTCCCAGTTTATTGAGATCCTTAACAACCTGGTGGAGCGACTCGGCCGTCGACAAACACTCCGGATGAGGCTGGTGTTTGACCTTAAATTCGGAAGTCCTTCCAGCTGTAAAACTGACCCGCGGAAGCGCGTGCAAACTGGTCGTCAGTTTCATCATCTTTTTCGCGCACTGCCAGGTTCCGTCGATCACGATGAACCGGAGTGGCTTCCGTCCAAGTTGGGACGCGGCTTCCGGCTTCGAGAGATCGATCGCGTTCCTTCCCGGATAGACGACGACCGATTGGAAACGCTCATCCGAGACCATCTCCCGAAAATCCGCCCTCTCGTCAAAGTTGATGCCGACGATCACCTCGGAATTCTGTAAAATCAGATGACTGAACCGGCCGGTTCCGACTTTCTCTTTTTTGAACTCCTTCGGATGCATCAAAATGAGAAATCGAGAGGTCGTCGGAAATGGCCGAAGATGCGCACAGACACAAGTCGCCAGGCGGCGGCGGCAATTCAGACAAAGGTTGAGTCGTTTGGAATCGGGCATGGTGGATCGTGTCACCGGCGTTCGTTCACCGTTTTTTGTGGACTGATTTCAACAGGCGTTTGTCAAATCATAGCAACGTTTCGTTTCCCTTGGGGACGTGTCAAAAAATCACGCTGAGGTTTTGAGGTTTCATTGGTGTCCATAGTTGCTCGTCATAAATGAGCGAAGCAGCGCCTCAGGTCATCCCTGGAGATGAGCGGGCCGCGCAATTGCGAGCGGAGATCTCCGAGCAACAACTCTTCGAAGGCATGAAGATCGCCTTCAGCGATCAATACATCCGTGAAGTCCAATGGCGCATTAAACACGCCTGCGAAGACATGAAGAACGAAGCCTGGGCGCAGGACATCCTCAATCGTCTCAAGGCTCAGATGTTCGACCTCTCGAAATTCATGCAGATGCTCAAGCGGCGATTCTCAGCTTGGTACAACAAAAAGCACGGCCGCCGGGGGACCCTTTGGGAGGACCGATTCGGCAGCGTTCTCATCGAGGATTCTGAGGACGCCCTCCGGACGATGGCGACCTACATCGATCTCAATCCCGTGCGCGCCGGCATGGTCGATGATCCCAAAGACTACCGCTGGTGCAGCTACGCGGAAGCCGTCGGAGGCTCGCAGCGAGCACGCAAAGCAATTCAGCAGATGCTGGCTGGCGAATTCGATCAAGAACTCAACTGGCGCGAGGCTTCCAATCTCTACCGCTGCTGGTTGTTCGAAGGTGGTCAGCGAACCGAAGATCGCCAAGGCCGGACGGTTCGAAAAGGCGTCAGCCGTGAGAATACCGAGAAAGTCTGGGCCGAAGGCGGTCGTCTGAGCCGGCGGGAACTTCTGCATTGCCGCGTTCGCTACCTGACCAAAGGCGTCGCCATTGGGACCAGGGCGTTCGTCGAGCGGGTTTTTCAACACAATCGCACTCGATTCAGTCCCAATCGAAAGAGTGGTGCCCGACCAATGCGACACGGCGACTGGGGCGGCATGTGCAGTTTGCGTGATTTGCGAAAAGATGTGATACGCCCTCCTGGTTGAGCCAATCTGCGAAAGGCCCATCGCGACGGCGCACTTTTTGCCTGTTCCAGCTATTCAATCGAGATAAGCAAACTCGTTCAGGTTGAAGATCACTAGGCAAACCTGCGCCAACCCGCGGGTACGCGCATCGACATCGCTGGGTTGCAAATCTGGCTCGTAGTTCGTGTAGGCCGGCATGTGCTCGACGAAATCGTAGGGCTCGCCGGTTTTCTCCGCCATGACCGTCCTGGTGGTTTTGTCAGGGTAAATCTTCGCCTCGTAGGTTTTCGTTTCTTCCTCAGCCGCCGCCTTTTGCCAGTGCGCGAGGCAAGCCGTGAGTTCGGCAGCGGTCACGTCTCGGCTGAGGGCGAGTTTGAAGGCGCGCTGGATGATGAGATTGTCAGGGTGACCCTCTTTGAGAAGGCGATCGGCAAAGGCAAGCGCGCGGTCCTGAACTTCTTCCGAGTTGAACAATGTCAGGGCCTGCGGGGCGACGGTCGAGGTCTCGCGGAGTTCGCAGGAATTGTCCGGGCCCGGCTGGTTGAATGTTTCTAAAAACGGGTCGCGCAGACCTCGAATCCGCTCGGCGTAGAGGCTTCGGCGGTTGCGTTGGCGCGGGAGCGGGTCGGGTTCGAAGACCGAAGCCGTGCCGCCCATGATCTGGCGCGGTTGCATCGCGACTTCGAGGTTCACATCCGGCCGAGCGGGGATTCCGCCGATCTGCGGGTTCAGCTCGCCGCTGGCTGCGAGCATCGCATCGCGCAGTTCCTCCGCGGTCAGGCGGCGTGGTTGAAACGCGGCGTAGAGATTCGATTTCGGGTCGCGCTCAGCCAGCAGCTGCTGGTCGGGATGACGCGAACTTCTTTGATAAGCCGCTGAGCTGACGATCAGCGCGTTGAGTTTTTTGATCGACCAATCGTTCTTCACGAACCAATCGGCGAGGTAGTCCAGCAACTCCGGATGAGTCGGCAGCGCGCCGGTGCCGCCGAAGTTGTTCGGGTTGCCGGCGAGTCCCTTCCCGAAATGCCAAGCCCAAACGCGATTAACGATCACGCGCGCGGTCAGCGGGTTCTTTTCGTTCACGATCCACTCGGCCAACGCGAGACGCCGCTTGCCTTGGCCGACCGGGAACGGCTCGGCCTCCATCCCACCAAGCGACTCCGCCGCACTGAGCGCTCCGGGCGTCACGGCTTCGCCGTACGAGTAGGCGTCGCCGCCTTCGAGAATCGCGTCGCGCTCCACTTTGCCCTGCTTCCACGGCCCTTCCTTCGGCATCGTGATTCGGCTGCCTACATTTCCACGCGGGATCGTGGCACCGGTCAAAACCGAAAACGCGATTGGCTCGGTCCGGTCGAGTTCCCAATTGTGCCGAGTGATGTTTTTCCCAATCCGAGCCGAGGACGCTTCGTCACCTGGATCGAGACCGTTGTCGCCGACTTTGGCATCGCCTTTTTCCTGCGTTTTCTGGCGATTCATCTTTTGAGCCAGCTCCTTTTTCTGGGCTTGGTAGGCTGCGACCTTGGCCTTGACCCACTGATCGGATCCTTGAAACCCAGCGCGGTTTTCCGCCTCCAGAAACGGCGCTTCACGATCGGCAAATTGCGTCGTCGTGAACACCGCCATCATGCTGTAGTAATCGCGAGTCGGGAGCGGATCGAACTTGTGATCGTGGCACTTCGCGCACTGCATCGCGTGCGCCAAAAACGTTTGCCCAACCGAATCGGTCACGTCGTCGAGCCACATCTGCCGCGTCTCGCGAAAGACGCTCATGCCCGTCTGCTCCCACGGCCCCATTCGGAGAAAACCCGTCGCGATCAGGTTGGCGGCATTGTCAGGATCGATTTCGTCGCCCGCGATTTGTTGTCGAACAAATTCGTTGTACGGCTTGTCCTCGTTGAAGGCGCGAACGACGTAATCGCGATATCGCCAAGCGTTTGGCCGGGTGTAGTCGTTCGCGAAACCGGCGGAATCGGCGTAGCGCGCGACGTCCAGCCACTGGCGCCCGAAATGCTCGCCGTAGTGCGGAAAATCCATCAGCCGCGCCGCAAATTCGTCTACCGCCGCCTTCGGATCGTCCGCGAAAGCGTCGACAAATTCGTTCACTTCGCGCGGCTTCGGAGGCAGACCGGTCAGGCCGAAACTCAGCCGTCTAGCCAGCTCCTGCGCGCCTGAGGCGGAAGCGGGATTGAGCTTCGCCGCCAGCAGCTGCTGACCGATAAACCAATCGATCGTGTTCTCGCCCTCCGGCACCGACTTCACGACAAGCGGCTGGTAAGCCCAAAGCTTAGCCGGCTCGTATCGCCGATTCTGCCAATCTTCCGAGAGCGCCTTCGAAGTCGCCACTCGAACGCCTTCCGCGAACTCCTTCTGGATCAACGCAACGCGCTCATCATCCGGCCACGGAGCCCCTTCGTTGATCCAATCGCGAATCCACCATTGCTGCTCTTCGCTTAGCTGGTCCGCCTCCTTCGGCGGCATTTCGTAGTCCTCTTCGGTGCGAGTCGTGGTCAGGTAGAGATAGCTTTTTTCGCCTTTGCCCAGCATCAAGACTTCCTCCCCAAAAAACTCTCCGCCAAGCAGCATCGCCTCCCTCGTCCGCATGTCGAAACGGCCCTTGAGTTTGTCCGGCTCGTCGCCATGACACGCGGCGCATTTCTCCGCGAACAGCGGCTTAACTTTCAGGGCAAAAAGCTTCTCGCCCGGCGTGACGTCTTCGGCGTGAAGGATCGGTGCGAGAGCGATAAAAACTATAAAAACGAATCTCCTAAGCATAAAATGAATCATGGTTTTCCGCGCTCGTAAAATGCGCGAATTTCGGCTGCCGACAACACCGCGTTGAAAATTGCGAATTCGTCGATTCTTCCATTGAGCGTTCGGATCACGGAGGGCCAGATCGGCTTCGTCCAATTGCCAAGATCCGCTTTGCCGATGCGCATGACCGGCAGCGGCTTCTTGATGTTTGTGCCTCCACTGAATCTAAGAGCCTCACCGTTAACAAAGTGCCTGACTCGCCCGCCTCCCTGCGGGCGAGTCCGATCAACCGCTGTCGCGAGCAGAAACCATTGGCCGCTCTTTTCCGGACTCCAAAACGACGTTGAATAGAATCGTCGATTGTTCTTTGGCAGCTCTTCGATTCCCATCGGGCTCGTTGCGAAATGAAGCCGACCCTCGGCGGAAATTTGCCAGTGAATCTCATTCCGATCGAAATGATCGGTCAGGAAAAGAGAGTTCAAGTTGCGATCAAGCGCGTCGATCCTAACCCACGCGAACAATGTCAGGGCTTCGAACTCGCCGGGGATGTCAAACCTGACGCGATCGCCTTCGCGCCGAAAATCGAGCGCCGTCTTTCCGCTCCAACGGCCTTCGGCGACGCGAGCCCCGACTATGCCGCCGTTAAGTTCCGACCCCATCCCGTCCGCCGCGCGATTCAGCAGCTGCTGGGAGACTGCAGTTAGGTTTTCGAAGTCGTAGTAGGCGATCAAACGAGGATCGCTGCGCAGTTTCAGGCTGGCTTCTTTCCAAGCCGCATAACGCAGCTCGCCGCGGTTTCCGGCGCCCGCGACGATGCTCTCGATATTGGGAAATCCGCCAGCTGCTTCGCGCGCCTGAGGTGCGGCGGTTCCATTCAGGAGATGAGCCGAATCGCCCCCTAACAGGGACACAGGTTTTCCGTCGACTCCGGTTGCGCGAACTTCGCCGTCGAAGACGACTATGTCGGCGCTGTCGTCGTCGCGAACGCCAAGACCGAAGCTTGTTCCGAGGTCAACGAGAGAGACATCGCCGGTCCTGATTTTGAACCCGCGCGCCGCCGGCGGCACGTCCGCGCGAAGCCGTCCACGATACAGAATCGCTTCGTCGCTGCTGATCAGTTCAATTTCAGCAGGACCTTCGAGGCTGATGGACGCGCCCCCAAAAAAGGCGATCTGAGCGAGGCCCTCGCGAAGCACGAGGCGCCCCGGTTCAAGCGTTCCGTCCGCGTCGGCTCGCTGATCCCAGACCGCGCCCGATTCCGCCGTGATCACGGCGACGCCAACCGTTTTCGGCAACGCCGATTCGGCGAGCATTCCCCCTTCTTCAGCTTCTTTGGAAAAGAGAAAAATCCACACCGGGGCCGCGACTGCCGCAATCGCCGCTGCAATCGCAAGCATCCGGCCCCAACCGACTTGCCGCCGATGCTCGCTCGGAAACTCGATCACCTCCCTGATCCCCTCGTCGCGTAACCCGGCGTCGAGCCGAGCCAGCCCTACGTACTCGCGGCGAGCGTCTGGATCTGCCTCGAGAATCCTCTCAAGCTCGGCGAATTCTTCGTCGCTGAGCCGGCCATCGAGCTGCTTCAAAATCAGATCGCGCAAGCTCATGGCCTTGCCTCCTCCAGTCGCTTTTCGATACAGCGCCCTAACGTCTTGCGAATCCGATCCAGCGTCTTGTAAAGCGCAGTGGCCGACTTCCCAACTTCGCCAGCCAACTCGCGAATCGTCTGGTCTCCCTGATAAGCCATGGCGATCAGTTCGCGGGATTTTTCCGGCAGAGTATCGAGGCAACCCGCGAGTGCTTCGTGATATCGTTCGGCCGGTGTTTCATCGAACTGTTCCTCCGCAGCGTCCGCCAGCAGCTGCTGGAGATCATCGCGAAAAATATGGCGATCGCGCGCGAATTTGCGGCGCGCTTTGAGGACTTCGAATCGCGCGATGACCCTCGCCCAACGCATGAAATCGCTTTCCGGATCGAACTGATCCCACTTCCGCCACATCACAAGACTGACCGTTTGGATCACGTCGTCAACCTCCGTCCAGCCCAGTCCCGTCGAGCGGACGAACCCGCGCAGATGCCGTTCGTTCGCGGCAAACAGGCGGACGAATTGCTCCTCGGAGGTGCTGGCGATTTCGGATTCCATCAACAAGTTTACTCCCGAGCGGGATCAAATTGCCCACTTTTTCGCGAGCCCTGATCTCCCGCGACCGGCGAAACGGCTGCGAGTCGGTTGCTTCGCTGGATCAACTTACTGTTGATTTTTCAGATGCTCAAAAAAGAACGCAAAGCGCGTTCCCTCCCAGGCCATTTAATGCCGGACGATCAGCGGCAGGCGAAATTGCTGCGCGCTTTCGTGTCAGCAGTTGCTGAGTCCAAGAAAAAGAAACGCCCATGAAACGTTCAGTCAGTTCGGCTTCGCGCCGATGCTCTTTAATCGTGTTAGGCGATCGTCGAGCTTTGTCGAAACCGACAACGAAATCCGAATCTATGCCGAGACCTCCAAAGCAGCCCATGGACTCGAGCATCTGGGAGCGCTTTTCCTCAACCTCGGCGACGACAGCCGGATCTGGATCGGCGGCGAGCGGCATCGTCAGCAGTCCACGGAGCGCGACCCTGGCGCTCGATGTTCCGTCCGTTTCTTGGGAAGACGAATTGTATGAGCAAATCGAGCAGGCGTTGCAGCGTTTTCGAGACTCTTTGGGTGAGCTCCCTTCCTGGCAATGAGCGTCGCTCTACTCATGACTGAATTGGGGCTGCGAGCCCGCACGAATCTCATTTGTGTCGATCGGCGATTTCAGCTAGGCTGAGCCCATGGCCGCAATTCTGGATGGCGAGTCGATTCGCAAGCAGGTCCACCCTATCTCGGTGGCGTTCTATCATGAGGCGAACGAACTGAGCCTGATCGACGAGAGAGTCGAACTTCTCCAAGGGGTAATTTTCGACAAAATGCCAAAGTCACCTCTTCATCGCGCAATTATTCGAAGGCTTCTCAAGATTCTCGGATCCCTCGACCTCGCTGGATTATTCGTGTTGAAAGAGGAGCCAATCACGACTGCCGATTCCGAGCCCGAACCCGATATAGCGATTATTCGAGGCAACGAGGACGATTTCTTCGGGGCTCATCCAACCACCGCCGAGCTGGTGATCGAAGTCGCGATTTCCTCGATCGAGCTCGATCGCAAAAAGGCGGAAATCTACGCCGAGGCAGGCGTAAAAGAATATTGGATCGTGATGCCCAAAACCGGGAGCGTTGAAGTCTTCACTCAGCTTGAGAAGGGCCGTTACGCCGCCAGTCAGGTTTACGGTGATGAAATCGAGGTTGGATCGACGGTTCTGCCGGACATTCGGGTCAGGATTCCGGAACTGTTCCAGCCGCCTGCCTGAGCCGGTCAGGTGGTCGGATCGCGGCGTGAATCGAGAATCAAACGTAGGGGCGGAGGTCCCTCGGCAAGCTCGGGATGACAGTTTTGATTATCGCAGGTCGCAAATCGACTTCTCCTCAATCTCGGGACGTAGTCAAGGCTCTCCGCACCCGCCGAAGAGTCATTAGCTTCGTGATGATCACGGCTTAGCGCCGTTCCCGGTTACGGAGATCCGGAACTACAGCCGGTCACACGATCGGATCCGGGCAGACGTCGCGCCGGCCGCATTTCACGCAGAACTCGCCGAGATAAAGCCGGTCGAACCAATCGATCATTTCGTCGACGGTTTCCTGGTCATCGGTGAGGATCCCGGCCTCGAAATTCCGGCGCTTCGGAGACTTCGCGCCCATGCCAGCGCCGGTCAGATTCGCCGAACCGATGAAGGCGAGTTTGCCGTCGATCAGGACACATTTTGTGTGATTGCGAGGGCAGAGAATCCGCTCGAAGCGGCCGGACTCGATCAATTCCGGGAAGCGATCGAAATCCTTGCGGAAACGCGGCCCGGGCTCCTTCGCGTGGATCAGGCGGACGTCGACTCCGGCGCGAACGAGGTCGGCGAACACCGCGAGCACCGGCGCGAAATTCCCCGGCGTGTGCTCGACGTGCATGTCCTTCACGTCAGCCGTCGCGATCCAGACGAATCGCTCCGCGGCCGGTAGCAGCTGCTGAATGACGCGTTTGTAGATTTGCTCGTTGAGGAGGAGTTCGTTCAAGCCGGAGCGTAGTTGGTGAAGCGGAATTCGCTAGGATTTGCTCGACAGGACCAACCTGAGATTGGCTCAGCGCTCTTCTCTCAAAGACTCAATTCCGCCGATCCAGGTGCACAGGACAACGAGCAGGGCACCAACTGAAAACATGCTGAGGACGACATCCGGCGTCTGCGCCGGGCTTACGATCGCAGCGAAACCCGCAACGACGGCACCGAAAATATTCAGGGCAAAAATCGCGCCGAAAACTTTGCGACCACTTCGACTTTCGTTCGTGAAGGTGAGCGAAGCTGGCAGAGTCGAAATCGCGAGGAAGCCGCCGCTGAAGGCGAGAGGATAAATCGGGATCAAGACGCCGATCAAGATCAGGACGAGGCCGATCGCGATCCCACCTCCGACGCAAATTCCTTCCCATCGTTCGCCGCGTCGCAGGGCATGTTTGGCGTGCCGATCGAGCAAAATCATTCCGTTGCCGATTCCGGATGCGAGCCAGATCCAGAAGACGAATAGCAGGTAGACGATGACGACGATCGACCCGGCGAGAGGGCTAACCGTACTCAAGGCACCTTTGATCAGCCGATAGCCGACGAAGATCCCGATGACGATCAGCCATTGCGCCGCCCCGGTGAATTTCTGCATGAAAGCGCAGTAAGAGAGGTAGGCTCGGTAGAGCGGATTGCGCGCTTTGAACGACTCGAGCAACCCGGCTCGGGCACCCTCGAAACTGGGGTCCAGACGAAGGGCTTCGCGGAAATGGAAATTGGCGGTTCGGTGGTCTCCTTTTTGAAGCGCAGCCCATCCGGCGTTGAAATGCGCGTGCGGACTTTCCGGATTTTCGCTCAGCAGCTGCTCAACGGTCGAAGCGTTGGCGTCCATCCTGTTTTGCATCCGTTGAACGTGGGCGAGGAGGTTTCCAGCAGCTTCGTTATCCGCATCGAGCTCAAGCGTCTTGCCGAAGAATTTTTCGGCGTCTGCCCAACGGCGCTCGCCCATAAAAGCCTTCCCTTGAGCGATGTGCGCGCTCGGATTGTCGGGATCCAGCCGTTGGGCCTCGGCCGCGGCGGCGTGGGCTTCCGGGTGCTGTCTCAGGTCGGAGAGTAGCTCGGCTCGCAGCGCGTGAAAATCCGAATCTTCCGGCTCAACCGCGATCGCTTCGTCGATCGTCTCGAGCACGGTTTTCGGTCGCTCGTCGAGGATCAGCTGGGTGATTGCTAACTGGAAAAACGCCTGAGCAGATCGTGGATCATCGCCGATGGCCTCCCGCAGCATCGCCGCAGCGTCTTCGTGTCGCCGCGCCGCACGCAAGCGAAGGGCGTGCATCAACTTCTGGTCAGAAGATTCGGTGCTCATGTTAGAATTGGTCCTGCGTTTTCAGCGTTTGATTCCCAGGTGGTCGAGCACCTCATCGTAGAACCCGCTTTGATTCGCGTAGAGCGCGTAGTTTTTCGCGCTCTCAAACCACTTCAACGTCGACGGTTTCACCTTTTTGCGAGCGCGAATCAGGTCACGAGTCCCGATCGGAACGATCTGGCCGCTCTCCAACGCTTTCTCCAACGCGCCTTCGACAGCTTGGTCGAAAACCGCCTTGATGTCAGCACCAGAGAAATCCTTCGTTTTCCCAACAATCGCGCCAACGTCGAGTTCGCCGATCGGCTTGCCCTTCGCCATGACTTTGATAATCTCGCCTCGCGCTTCCTCGTCGGGCGGCGGAACGAAAATGAGCCGATCAAAACGGCCAGGCCGCAGAAAGGCCGAATCGAGGTGCCAGGGAGCGTTCGTTGCCCCTAACACGAGCACATCATCGTTCTCCGCGATGCTGCCGTCCAGCTCGGAGAGAAACTGGTTAATCATCGTCCTCGCCGCCGATCCGCGCATGTCTCGGCGGTCCGCAGCGAGCGCGTCGATCTCATCGAAAAACAGCACAGACGGCTTAGTTGCGCGTGCGAGCTCAAAGATTTCATGCAGCTTCTGTTCGCTGCGACCGATCCACATTTCGAGGACCTGATGCAGGCCGATCGAGAAAAAATTGGCCTTGATCTCGCCCGCGGTTGCTTTGCTGAGCATGGTCTTTCCGCATCCCGGCGGTCCGTAAAGCAGGACGCCACCGCCTCCCTTTTTTCCATAAGCCTCGAACAACTCGCGATTCTCTAACGGTAGAAGAATCTTCATCCGGATCTCCTTTTTCACCGACTCCATCCCGCCGACATCCGCAAAGTTCGTGTCCGCCTTCTGGAGAAAATCCAGCCGCATTTCATCCGTCGGATCGCCGTCGTCATCGTCCTCGTTTTCATCGTAAGCCGCGCTCGCCTGCCAAGAGGAAGCGGATGCAATCGACGGCTCGCTCGGCTGCGATCGCTCCACCGGTTTCGACGATTTTGAGCCGCCAGCCTCCTCGATTCGGCGCAGCAGCTGCTCATCGGCATTCTCAGGCAAAAGCGCGATCGCCTCGTCGTAAAATTTCCGAGCTTGCCCAGCATCTTCGTCAGCGAGAAGCAAGCGCGCGAGAAGCAGCCTCGGCCGCCCGTCCGTCGGCGAGTTCTGGCAAAGCGATTCGGCACGCACGATCGCTTCTGATCGTCGGCCCGACTGCTCGAACGTCTCAATCAGACCGAGCTTAGCTTCCAGACTATCCGGCTGGAGCGTCAGCGCGTGCTCAAATTGTTCACGAGCTTCATCTGGAGAAAACGCCTCCAGGTAAGCCTGAGCCAACATCAAAACCAAGGGAGCGTTGTCCGGTGAAACCTCGACCGCCCGTCTCAAACCTTCCAAATCCGACATGGGCGAATTCTGGCTTCTGAGGCAGGGGCCGACAAGGAATTCTTTCTAACTATCGCAGAATCTCAGACCTCCGAGTCCGGCGCCCGACCGTGAAGCCACTTTCGCAGATCCTCACTGAACACTGCGAGAAGGGCACCGGCCATTACCGGATAGTGAACCATCCATTTCCGCATTTGAACGTGTCGTCGAACCTCTTCCACAAACGCTTCTCTGGTGGCCCCGTTTTCTGGAGATGCCCGAGCCTGGGCAGCTAATGCCTTGAGCGTTTGCACGAACTCCGAAATCAGGAAGAAGGTGCTGACCTCCACCCAAATCGCGACACCGGTGACGAGGACTGCCGCCGCAGCCATCCAGCGACGAACCCAGGGGTTGTTTGTCTCGAAAATTTCTGAAAGCACACGCGCGGACGCGAACCAGATGAGGGCACTCGACGGAGGATGACTGGTAGCCTTCGTCGTCCACCAAACGAAGCCGACAATTCCAATCAGTAATGGAATGAGCGACCACCACACCGCGTGACGCTGGTCTCTGGAAAGCGCGAGTCGACCCGATCGAGTCGTCATTAAAATGAGATTAAAAAACGGTTCAACAACCACAGAAATCAGCATGAATCCCCAGAGCGCGACTCGAAAAACCTGCCCGATTGTCATCAGAATCGCGTTGTCGGAGTCCCGCAGATGCTGGGCACCAAATATCCCGAGAACCAGGCCTCCGATCACCCACCACATCGGGATTCGCCCAATCGCCACGAGACCGCGAAGGATCCAGCCGACTATCGGGTTGCCAATTTTTAACGCCTCCGTCAAACCAATGCGGGCGTCCTCGTTTTCGGGATTGATTCGCAACGCCTCGATGAAGTGCAGCTTTGCCCCTTTGGCATCCCCACCCTGATAAAGCACCCATCCTCGGCCACTATGATTGTAGGAGTCGTCTGGTGAATCGCTCAGAAGCCCCATCGACTCAGTATTCGCATCCTCATCTTTGCCCAGCTTGCTGAGAGCCAATCCGCGATAAAACCGGCAAGTTTCGTTGTCCGCGTCGATTTCAAGACCGGCGTTGCTGGCAGCGAGCGATTCCTTCGAACGGTTTCGCTCCAAGTGGATTCGAGCGAGCAAACCATGATAATTGGCGTCGTCCGGATCGAGCCTTAATGACTCTTCGATCGCCAGGCGAGCCTCTCGATATTTGTTCCGTTCCAGCAACGCCCGAGCGAGCGTGAAATGAGCGAGATCCGATTCCGGATTCATCGCAATCGCTTCGCGAGCCGCGTCCTCGCCCTGTTTTGGCTTATTTTGATCGACCAGAACGATCGCCAACATCGAATAGAGATCGGCATCCTCAATATTCTCCTTCAGCGCCTCCCGAATTGCGGCTTCCGCCTCTTCCAATCGGCCAAGACTGAAGAGAATCTCGATGTGTGGGTATTCAAAAAACATCTCCCGAGGATGGTGGCACTGACGAGATGATCACTCAAGCAGATCACGTTGGATCCTTGCCGAATGCGAAAGCAGAGCGGAGATTAGCGAATGCGGAAGATCTACGAGAATATCGATTTCACCGGTGTCGGCCACTTTGAATCAGTTTTGAAAGAAGCTGGAATCGAGACGCTCCTGAAAAACACCGCAGCCTCCAGCACCATGGGCGAAGTTCCATTCACCGAGGTCTACCCGGAGTTGTGGGTCCTCAACGATGAAGATTACGATCGTGCTCTCGAGATCCTTAAACCGTACTACGAGGTGATGATGGAAAACCGCGCCGACTGGGTCTGCGCAAACTGCAAAACGGAAGTCGAGGGCACTTTTGGCGAGTGCTGGAATTGCGGCCGGATGCGCGACGAGGTGCCCGCAACTTCTTGACGGGCAAGCGGATTGCCGGAGGCTTCGGAATGACGAAACTGTTTTTCGCGAGTCTTCTCGCCTTCCTGATCGGCCTCGGTGCCTCAGCAGCTGCTGGCGCGGACAAACCGAACATTATTTTTATCCTCGCCGATGATCTCGGCTACACGGAACTCGGCAGCTACGGCCAGGAGAAAATCCAAACGCCGCGGATCGATCAGCTCGCTGATGAGGGGATGCGCTTCACGCGGAATTATTGTGGAAACGCCGTCTGCGCCCCGTCGCGCTGCGTTTTGATGACAGGCAAGCATCCCGGTCACGCCGTCGTTCGCTCGAACAAATCGATGAAGCCGGAAGGGCAGTACCCGATCCCGGCCGAGGACGTGACGATCGCGGAGCTGCTTCAAAAAGAAGGCTACACGTCCGGGGCGTTCGGCAAGTGGGGCCTTGGAAACACGGAGTCGACCGGTTGTCCGAACATCCAGGGATTCGACCGGTTCTTCGGTTACAACTGCCAGGCTCACGCCCACAGCTACTATCCAGAAACGCTCTGGAGCGACATGGAGCGCGTTAGCCTGAAAAACAATCCGCCTGTCCCAGGCCACGCGAGCCTGGCCAAGGGATCCGACCCGGCTGACCCGAAAAGCTACGATATTTTCAAAGGCCAGGACTACGCGCCGGACAGGATCAACGAGCAGGCGCTGGCGTTCCTTCGTGAGAACAAAGACGGCCCATTTTTTCTCTACTATCCGACCGTGATTCCGCACGTTGCGCTACACGTCCCGGACGAGGAACTCGAACCCTACCTTGCCCAGAAATGGAACGACCCGCCCTTCACTCGCAAGGGCGGCTACGGCTACACGCCGCACTTCACGCCTCGCGCGGCTTACGCGGCGATGATCACCCGGATGGACCGCTACATCGGAAATCTGCTCGACCTTCTTAAGGAGTTGGACCTCGAAGAAAACACCATCGTCGTCTTCAGTTCCGACAACGGCACGACCCATCTCAAAGACGAGGTCGACTACGACTTTTTCGAAAGCGTTAAGCCCTTGCGCGGCCTGAAAGGATCGCTCTACGAAGGCGGCGTTCGCGTCCCGCTGATCGTGCGTTGGTCAGGCAAAGTCGAAGCCGGCAGCGTTTCGGAATTCGTCACCGGATTCGAAGATTGGATGCCGACAATGCTCGATCTCATCGACGCTGAGACCGGTGCGCCCGACAGTGCCGATGGAATCAGCATCGCGCCGACCTTGCTTGGCGAGAAGCAACCTGAGCGTGATTTTCTCTATCGCGAGTTCACCGGTTACGGCGGACAGCAGGCCGTTTGGCTCGGCAAATGGAAAGGCGTCCGCCAGCAGCTGCTCGGCAAGAATAATCCCAATCCGCTTAAGATCGAGCTCTTCGATCTTGAAGCGGACATCGCCGAATCAAACGACGTCGCGGCGCAGAACCCCAAGGTCGTCGCCGAGATCGAGAAGCTGATGCGGACCGAGCGCGTCCCGTCGGAGATTTTTCCGATTCCGGTGATCGACGAATTGAAGTAAAGTCCACCATGACCAAATCACTGGAACTCACCGCGACCGTCGAACAGGACGGTGATTGGTTCATTGCCTTCAGCCCGGAAGTTCCGGAAGGCAACGGCCAGGGCCGAACCCAGGACGAAGCTCTCCAGAGTCTCTGGGATTCGATCGAGCTTTTGGTTGAAGATCGCCGCGAAGACGCTCGGAAGGCTACGTCCGATGGGTTGCTGCTGCCGCTGGAAGCCGCTTGAAATGAAGCGCCAGAAGCTGATCAAACATCTCGAATCTCACGGCTGTGAAAAGAAGCGTGAAGGCGGATCCCACACCATTTATTGGAATCCAAGCACCGGCAGGCGCGAGCCGATTCCGCGTCACACGGAAATTCCAGATCGGCTCTGTAAGAAAATCTGCAAAGCGCTCGAAGTGCCCGACATCTAGCTGGAATCGCCGAATCAAGCGCGTCCGTCGGAGTTTTTTTCCGATTTCCGCGATCGACGAATTGAAGTAATGCCTGAAGAAAATCCATACGCACCTCCGGCGACCTCGAGTTCAGCTACCCAGAAAGGCCTCGGCCGCGATGGCAAGCTTGGGCTGATTGGGAATATTATCTGCGGCGGCGTGGGCCCAGTCGTCGCTGTTGTTGGAATGGTTCTCAGCATGATTCGCGCCTTTTCAAATTTTTCTGAAGGTGGATCAACCGCTGCGCAACTGGCGGCGGACATTTCGACGGGTTTGTATAGCGTGGCTGCCGGTATGCTTCTCAGCGCCATCGGCATGGTGATCATTCTCGTCGTCTTTTTTCGCCGAAGAAATCGAAGGAAATGGTTCTACATTTTATCGATCTGCACGGCGGTCGTCATCTCGCTAACATTCAGATGGATCGGAATGATCGGGGGCTTCATCATTCTAATTCCATTCCTCCTGGAGACTTCCGAATTCTTCCCAAATAAGCGAAAATCCAGCTAGCCGACCGCTGATTCAGGGAGCGAAAAAATCCCCAAACGGAGCTGCTTCAGCTTCTCGTGGTGGGGGAGGCGGCCCAACGGGAATGGTGCCGAGATCGATGACCGGCGAATCCGTCGAGTCGATGGCGAATTCTAATTCCGCAGCCGATTGGCCGTGGGGCTCATGGGCGATCGTCAGCTGATAGCGTCCTGGAACCAGGTAATCGACGCGCTCGCCGGCGAGGGGCTCCATAAACTTGAAGCCGTATTTTCCTTCCACGTCGACTCGGAGGATTCGTACTTCGTGATTCGGCGTCGGCGGGTCCAGCTCGTAGCGAACCGAGATCCCTGGTTTCAACTCGACGACGAGCTGTATGTCGCTGCGGCCAATCTGGATCGGCTCGCCTTCCCAAATCGCGCAGCCGCCGACTTGCACTCGAACGCCGTAGAGACCGGGGCCGACGCGCAAAGTTAGTGGTCGACCGCTTCCGGGCTTGGGCAGTTCTCGAAGGCACCCATCAAAACTGTGGAGCCTGGTCCCGCCGGGTTTCGGGGTTAGCTCGATCACCACGGGTTCATTTCGCGCGGCTTCAAGCCGCTCGCGCGGGATGCCCAAATCGATCAGCAGCTGCTGGGTCTGAATCTCGAGTTTCGGCGTCTTAGCCAAGTCGGCAATGCTGCGTTCCACGGCAAAAACTGGACCCTCACCTTTCGGCGTGGCCTGAATCATCAACCATGCGCGCTCGTCCGAGGCGTATGATTGTTTGAAACGGAGGACGCGCAGCCAGCCGGCGTCGTCCGTTTCCAATCGCGATTCCCTGACGTAGCCCCTCGAGATCCAAGCTTCCCGGCCTCTCAGCTTGAAGGGCTGCCCGGCACCGACTTCGTGATTCGCGAGAGGCACACCGTCGATCAGCAGCTGCGCCGCGAGAGTCTGCTCAGTTGCGAGTTCAAATTTCTCGTCAATTCCGCGAGCCTTCAACGCCGCCGCAGCACTCGCAGCGATGTTTGGGTAAACTGATTTGGTTAGCTCGTGAAGGGCTTCTTCCGATCCCGGTTCTTGAATTTTCTCAAAGAACTCGACCACACGTTCGAGAGTTCGTGGACTCTCACAATGGCGGCTGGCGGCGGCGAGCCCGTCCAACATTCGGCGGCGTTGTTTTGGAAGTAATCGTAACAGGGGCGGCTTCGGAAAGACGCGCTGATTGCGGCGCTGGTCGCGCATGGCGAATTTGTACAGCGTTTCCAGCAGATTATCGATATTCCAAGAATCCGGTGGGCTCTCGATCAGCGCGGCTTCGCTGAGAATGCGGACGGATTTCGCCGAACCATGCTGCGCGATCACGTAGGCGCGGGGGAACGCTTCTTGGCTGATGAGCCAGCCAATCGCAGCCTCTTCCCATGACGCTCCGCCGCGCTTCAGCCGGTCGATCAAGAGCTTTGGATGATCGTTTTCGATCGGCGAGTAGATGAGTCCGTCGTCGGCGACCCCTTCCAATAAATACCAGATCACGGGCAACAGCGCCTGCTGGGGCTGGCCCTCTTCCATTTTGGTTAGCCCGATGAAGCGGATCTTCTGCGAGGTGAAGCCCTCGCTGCCGTTCCCGCACCAAAACCCCCACGTGTAACTCGGCATCTCACCGGCCTTGCTCCAGTCGTCCGTGGCGATTGCGTGGGCGATCAAGAAGTGAAATTCCGGGTCGTGGGCAAACTGTGAGGGTTCGACACCGTCGGGTGACGGCCGATGGATCAGATCGCGAAATTCGTTTGTGAACTCCTCGGAAAACGCGTGTGCTAAGCGCAAATCATCCGACGCTCCAGCCAAAAAATCCGGTGGCGGATCCGCAAGCGGAGGAACGGCCTCCTTGAAGACTCCGCGCTCACCAATCGCCGCCAACAGCTGCGCGTTCGCCAACGCCAGCGCAAATGGCTCGATGATTTCCGAATCGGGTCGCGAATCGAGCTGATGTTTGTGGTAAGCCTGCTTTAGCTCCGGCAGCGCCATTTCCTCTTTTCGCGCCACCCATTCCTGAAGCAGGTCCGCGAGCAACATGCTGAAATCGAGCTTCGTCAGCTTTTCCGCCGGATCGGCGAACAAATCGTCTCCTTCCGAATACCGCGGAATCCGCTTTTCGACGGCCAAGAAGGTCTCAATCGTCCAGTCGACCCAACCCAGCAGCAGCTGGTCCGACGGTGGCTTGCGCTCCTTATCGAGATACGGCGAAAGCCGCAATTCGTCGTCGATTCGATCAAGTTCTACGCCGATTTTCTCGAGATCCTCGTCCTGATTCGCGGCTGCGAGCGGCAGGGCGAGTAAGAATCCAAAGAGCCAAACTAAAGACTTCATGATCCAGATCTTAGCCGATTGAGAGCGAATGGAAAAGTCATCTCTCGCCCTTCTGATCTGCGATTGGAGCTTCACAAAACGACAGAGCGGCAATGCCGTTGGTTCCTCGAATCAGGCGGTCCTGACTCCAATCGCGCTCCCTGAGATAAGTGATCGTTGTCGCCGTGGTCGCCGCTTTCAGCTTCAGGGTGATGACGTTGCCGGACGCGCTTCCGGACACACCTTCGCCGGGCTCATCATCGAGGTAAAACTCTCGAAACAGAGCGTCATGCCAAACCACGGGCTGGTCGAATTCCAGAGTGATTTCGTCCCGGGCCGCACTCGTGAAACTCGCCTGAAGGAGATCCGGCGGCGAGATTGAGCCGTCGGGAACTACGCCATAGAAATCCCGCTCGATCATCGGTTGGATCAGCCGCGCGAACTCGCCCCAGCCCTCGAGCGGAAAGTGGCAGCCGCCAGGCGGATCGATGCCGAGAGTCGAAATGATGCTCATGTTAGAGAACAGCCTCGGCAAGGTTCGCTGGGCTTCGCGGAGTCGGTCTCCCGATCCCTCCCGACCGCCCATCGCACAGGCGTTTGGCCAGATTTGAAACACGTAGTATTGGCGAATGTTTGGCATGTCCTCTTTCCACCCGGCGGACATCTCGACGAAGAAATCCTGATACGATTCCCAGCCGTAGCCGCCCGTCGGACCGGCCGCGCCCTGATCGTTCTCGCCCTGATGCCAGAGCACCGCGCGAATGCCGTGAGTCAGCCGAGCCTGCTCGACGCGCCAGAGCATGTGGCCGTACATCGACGTTAAATCAGCGCGGTCGTCAGGCGAAGGCACATGCTCGTCGATGCGCGAGCCGCCGACCGCTGCCTGGATAATGCAGACGGGAACCTGCTGGCTGTCCACGAGCTGCTTCGCCAGTTCCATGCCCCACCAACCGAGATGCGCCTCCTGCTCCGGCGCGCTCATTTTCCAGACGGGAGAACACCACAAATTCGGGCGCGCGAGGCCGGCTTCTTCCGCTTTTTTCTGCCGTTTTTGCAACCAGGCGGCTCCATCGCCACGGCCGGTCGGTCCGCCGTAGCTGCGAATCCACTCGCTTGTCTCGCGAGGCGAATCCTCCCGTGTGTCGGTTGCCAGAGCGTTTGATTGACCGTCGATCAGGTAGGCGTCGCCACAGACCAGATTTTCCACGCGGTCCAGCAGCTGCTCGACGGCGTCGTTCGTCGTGCCGAACTCAACCCGGTATTTTATCAGCCCCGGTTTCAGCTTGACCGAGAGGAGATAACTTCGGTCATCGCCAATTTTTTGTGTTTCTGTCAGGATCAGTTTATCATCAGCGTAGACCTTCAGAAATACCGCGTCGGCCGGTTGATCGAGCGTGCCGTTGTAATGGAGCGTGGCCTCATTCCGGTCGTCGCGGGCGTAAAATTGACCTTCCTCTGGCGTCTCGTCTTTTCCCGGTTTTCGCTTCACCCATGGATCCGATTCCGGCTCGGTAACCGCAATATTGGCCGTTGCCTCGATTTCCGCGCCGCCGTTGTCGATGAACGCAGTTACCCGGATCGGCCCCGTGAATTGCGAGCGCCGCAGAATCAGTCGATCGCTCTTGACCGTTTTGGTCACCGCGCCGCCAGACACAACCCAGCGGTAACGCAAATCCCCGGCACCCGCAGTCTTCATCGCGCTCAGATTCCGGACGCGTGGCACAACCTCGATCGGATCCCGGCCGTTCCATGCCTGCGGGGCTTCGAGCGCGACCTCTGGCTCAGGAATCGAGTTATTGATCGTGATCGGAACATCACGAATTTTGACCGTGTCAGGGTAGATCGCCTTGAACTGCAGCGACCAGGCGGTGTCGCTCGTGACGCGCCCTGCGTCAATCGTGTAGGAAAAGCGATCGCTCGCGATAACGGGAGCTTCGTCGCCGCGCTGAAGAATCCAGTAAACCTTTTCAGCCCCGCCAGCAGCTGCTGTGATCGTCGCTCTTTGGCCTTCATCCATCTGGACGATTTCCGGCGAAACCGTCAGCGCCGAACCGGGCCTCGCCAGCGTTCCGACGAGCGTCTGATTCGCCTTCTGATTCTCGTAAGCCAACCTCACCCAGTCGGCCGATCGCTCGACTTTCGAGATCCGGACCTCGTCCATCTGGCCCACGAAATCGTATCGGTTGTACCAGCCGCCTAACCACATCCGCGCCGGGCTGCGAATGTTTAGCGGAGCACCTTTGCCAATCGAGGATCCATCGAGTTTTCCGTTCACGTAGAGCCGCGATTCGCCCTCGCGAAAAGTCTGCGCCACCTGCACCCACTCGTGCATCGGCAGGCGACTCTCGCTCTTCACATTGCCGTTGGAAAAATAGCAATCCACGCGGACATGCGGAGGGCTCGCAATGCTCATGACGGCCTTTCCCTGAGCCTGCTCGTTCCCCCAGGCTACGACCTTGCCGTTGACCTGCTCCGCTCTGAACCAGGCCGACGTCGAGAACGGTCCCAGCCCAGTCGGCAGGCTCGTGATCTCCACGCCGCAAGCGATCCCCGTGCCAGCTTCGAAGTTCCGCCCGAACCCGATTCTGCCGGAAGTCGGTTCTGTGCCCTCGTCGGTCGCCGATAGATTGCCGACCTCATCTCGAACCGGATCGGTTGGGTCGCCCAGGTGCATCGCGACCGCGTAACCGTTCGATTCGCCGAAAACGGCCTTCCCATTGGACTCGGACTCGGCGTCGGCGTTGCCCCAGTTGAGCGTTAGCTCCTGTCGATCGTTGCCCCGAATCAACGGGACGCGCACCCAGATACAGGCCTCGCCCGCTTCTGGATCCCAGGAATCGATCTGATACGCGAGCGGCTGTCCCTCCTCCGAAAATCGGATGTCCGAGCCGTCCGGATTGGCCTGCTCAAAATCGAAAGTCTCGCTGCTTAGCCTGACCAACACCGGAAATCCTTCCTCCCGAGCCGAGGCCGCCAGATCTGCGCCCTCCGGCGTCGTGAGCAGAATCAGCGTGCCGCGATGCGACCAGTCATCAAACTGTGCGAGGCCGGGGCCTAACGAAACACTCAAGAAGGCAAGAGCCAGGTAAGGAACCAAGGCGTGGACGATACTTCGTTTCATGGCTGTTCCTTCTCCCGGGTTGGCAAAATTCGCCAGGAGATTCACCACGATCAGAAAAAGCAACAAACGGCGAGAGTACCCACTTTCTTCAGCAATTAAATTGTTTGCTGAGAGTCGTGGGGCCTAACGAAATTGCACCGGCAGCGTCTTCTTCAACCCATCCAGAATCTCCGCGTGCGCCGCGTCGACGGTCGCGCTCTCGAGCGTTCCGCCCAGATCGCGATAGGTCAGCGAATACGCGAGCGACTTCCGATCCGCCGCCAGTTTCTCACCACTCGGATCGGCGAACACGTCAAAGAGCGCGAAACTCTCCAGCAGCTGCTGACCGGTCGAGCCGAAGAAATCGGCGATTTCCTGATTCGTGAGTTCGGCCGGAGCCTCGATCGCGACATCGCGGGTGATCGCGGGGAATTTCGGCAATTCGGTGAATCGCGCGGGTTCGCTCAGGGCGCTGGCGAGTTTCTTGAGCGTGAGTTCGGCGACGATCACCGGCTGATCGAGATCGAGTTCGCGCGTCCGCTTCGGCCAGAGCTGGCCAGCGAGTCCGACTTTGGTTTTGCCGATCGAAATCTCAGCGGCGAGCAGGAGGCGCTCGTCTTTGACTGGCTTGAACGTGACCGGGCGGCCGCAGAGCGATTCGAGCACGCCGCGCATCGCGTGGATGTCGGCCAGGTCCGGCTTCGGTTGCTGCCAGGCGGCGTCTTCGCGTGCGCCGGTGAAGAGCAGGGCGAGATGCGGTTGCTCGATCGCCATGCCTTTCGGGTTGGCGATGAATGTTGTGCCGATTTCGAACAAACGAAGCGAACTCAGCCCCATCCTGACATTGTGCTCAGCGATACGGATGAGCGAAGGCGTCAGGCCGGGCCGCAGGATCGAATGCGTGTCGGTCATCGGGTTCTTCACGCGGATCGGCGTCATGTTTCGATGCTGCGTGACGACGTCATCGGCGAGCTGCGATTCGCTGATCATTTTGATGGTCTGACATTCGCAGAATCCAACGCGGGTGAGGTGCTGCCGGACCTGGCGGCGGAAGTCGAAATCGCGGTCTGATTTCGAGGTCGATGCGAAGGGCGCGATTTGTTTGCTTTCGAGCCGATCGAGGCCGTAGACGCGGGCAACTTCTTCGATCAAATCGACGCTCCGGCGAAGGTCGAGCCGCCAGGTTGGGATCTCCCAGCCGTCCTTCTTTTTCTTGAGGCCGAGGCTCTTGAGAATGTCGGCGATCTCTTTGTTCGAGAGGTCGTGGCCGATCAGCCGACAAACGTGCTTGTTGTCCAGCGGCACGGTGAATTCGGTCTCCGGTAGCTCGCCCGCAATGAGGATTTCCTCATCAGCTGTGCCTTTGGCCAGCTTCTTGATCAGCTTCGCCGCGAGTTCCGATGCGCCGAGCACCTGGGCCGGATCGACGCCGCGTTCGAAGCGGTAACTCGAGTCGGAGTGGAGCAACAGCCGATGCGAAGTCCGCCGAATGAAGCTCGGCGTGAAGTAGGCGGCTTCGAGCAGAATGTCGGTCGTCGTTTCGGTCACGCCGCTGTCCTCGCCGCCCATGACGCCGCCGATCGCGTGCGGTTCTTTCGAGTCTCCAATCACGCAATCGACATCGCTTAGCTCGTAGGTTTCGCCGTCAAGCGCGAGAAATTTCTCGCCAGCAGCTGCTCGCCGCACGTGGATCCCGCCGTCGAGTTTCGCGAGGTCAAAAACGTGGAGCGGCTGGCCCATTTCCATCAGCACGTAGTTCGTGATGTCGACGAGGTTGTTGATCGGTCGCAACCCAACCGAGTTAAGTTTTTCCTGAAGCCAGGCCGGGCTCGGCTTGACCTTCACGCCGCGGATGATTCGGCCGGTGTAGAACGGGCAAGTCTCGGTGTCGCTGATTTTGATTTCGTCAGGCTTAGCCGGCCGCGTCGGCGTCTTGATTTTGTCGTGCGATTTTTTTCGAATTCGCTGCCCTAACAATGCGCCCAGCTCACGTCCGATGCCGAGATGGCTTAGCTGATCAGGCCGGTTTGGAGTGACTTCGATTTCGTAGACCGGCGGGTAGACTTCGCGCATCGGCGTTCCCGGCTTGAGATCGTTCGGCAGAATCATGAGCCCGTCCGCATCGTCCGAAAGATTCAATTCCTTAGCGCTGCACATCATTCCGCGCGACTCGACACCGCGCAGCTCGCCTTCATTGATTTCGTAGTCGCCGAACTTCGCGCCCGGCAACGCCAGCGGCACTTTGTCGCCGACTTTGTAATTCTTCGCGCCGCAAACGATCTGGCGCGGCGAGTCCGAACCATCGTCGACCTGGCAGACGCTGAGCTTGTCTGCTCCAGGGTGTGGGTCGCTGGATTTGACCTCGGCGACGACGAGTTCCGCCGGCAGCTGCTGGATTCCTTCGACTTCGATACCTGCAAAAGTGAGCAAATCGGCCATCTCGTCGATGGACTTGTCGCTGAGGTCGAGGTGGTCGTTGAGCCAGTTCAGAGAGACTTTCATGAGGGCGGAGAGTTTTGTTCAGCTCCGCGAAAAATCGAGCGAAAAAGCTCGGTCAAGCCGCCCTGAGAACTTCGTCGACCAGCGCGACCCATTCGGTGCGGAACTTGTCGATGTGGAAAACGTCCTGAGCCGTTTCGCGCCCGGCGCGTCCGATTCGCTGCGCGAGATCCGGGTCTGCCTGGAGTTCCTTGAGCCAGCCGATGAGTTCGCTCATGTCGTTTGAGCAGAAGCCGTTGACGCCGTTTTCGATGTAGCCGGACTCGCCGTTGCAGTTCGTCGAAACGGTCGCGAGGCCGCAGAGCATCGCCTCAGCGCGGGTCCGCGGGTTGGGCGAGGCGTAGCTGGGATTGAAGAAGATGCTGTTCTTGGCGAGGAAAGCCCGGTAGTCCTCAAACCGCGAAAACTTGCAATCGCGCCCTACCCAATTGATCTCAACATCCGCCGCTTCCGCTTCCTCGACACCCGCGTTGTTGCGGAATTCGACATGTCGCCCCTGGTAAGCCTGGACCACGATCGCATCGCTGCGTTCGTAGCTCGTCTCCGGCCATTCGTTCGGGCTGAAGCCGTGGAGAATCACGCGGGAGTTGGCCAATTCCCAGAGCTGATCCGAAGCCGGGCTGTTGCAGACGACGGGGAGATCGCCCAGCAGCTGCTGCATTTCGGCGGGCGTACAGCCGTCGACCATCGGGTTGCCGTGATTGAGAACGATCTTCGGCCCGGGGAATCGGTCACACCAGTATTCGAAGAGGCATAGCTTTTCGACTTCGTCCAGAATCCACTGGTCGACGTGGAGAATCATGAGGTCGTGCTCGTCCGCCGCCTGGCTCGGAATCATCGAGACGTGCTCCGGCAGTGGTCGGTGCTTTGAGGCCCACGAACGGCTCGTGTCCGTGATCAGCGACCACTCGAACGGCAGCTTGAACAGCTCGTAGTCGTGGCCGATGTGCCACGGGTATTTGACGATGCGGGGGCGATTGGCGATCATGTCGGGGACGGCGAAAAGAGACCATCGACGATTAGTAATCGGCGGAGTTCGATCAGGCTGGGCCGATTCATTTCAAGGACGCGAATCGTCGCCTCCCCAGTGATTGTCTTTGATTTCAAGACAGCTCCATTCCACTCAAAGTGTTCAACCCAAGAGTCGAATCTCGGATTGAAAAGCGGCACATGCCGGTTATCGACATAGCCCGAAATGTTTGCTCCCTTGAAGGAATTACATCGCTCGCATGACCAAGCCAAATTGGTTTCGTCCGTGGGGCCGTCGTGTTTTTCAGCGATGATGTGATCGACCTGAAAGGGAAGCATGGCGACTGATTCGGGAAACTGGCAATACTCGCAGTTTCCTTTGGCCCGCTCCCAAACCAATGTTCGCAGCTCGATGCCGACAGCCATCAGCTATGCGGCAACGCCTGCCTGTTTGAGAGCAATCCGCGCTTTGCTCTGCATGATTTCGACCTGTGTCGCGGTTTCCTCGTAATCGTCCAATTCGGCACGTTCTTCGACCGTGATCGTGCCCGCGCGCGCTTTCGCACAAAGTGCGTTAACCCGGTCGACATCTTCCCGTGCAAGCTTCCAATCTAAGATCATTCTTGCCGTTTCTATCGGCCAGATGTCCCCTTCGGGTTTGATCATTCGCGCGAGGATCTCCATTTTCATCGGAATATTATATTCGCGAGCCACTTTTTCTCAACTCAGCTTCTCGCGCCACTTCGCGACCTGGCAAGCGACATTCTCAGGCGACGGCGCGCCCACAGCCTTCCTGGCTTCAAGAGCTTTGCGTACGTCGAAGAGTTCGAAAACATCGTCCTCGAACACATCGCTGTACTCCCGAAATTCTGGCAATGTCAGGTCAGGAAAACCACGCGCTTCCTTAATCGAAAACGCCGTCAGCAGGCCGCAAATTTCGTGCGCCTGGCGGAAGGGTACAGCCTTCAAAACGAGGTAGTCGGCGATGTCGGTCGCGAGGAGGAACGGGTCAGCAGCTGCTGCGGCGGTTACGGGCTCGTTGATCTTCATTTCGTCGATCATTTCGGCGAAAACGGCGAGGACGAGCTTGGCTGTGTCGATCGAATCGAAGAGCGGCTCTTTGTCTTCCTGGAGGTCGCGATTGTAGGTCATCGGCAGACCCTTGAGTGTGACGAGCAGGCTGGTCAGGTTGCCGAGCAGGCGGCCGGATTTTCCGCGAGTCAGCTCGGCGACGTCTGGATTTTTCTTCTGCGGCATCAGGCTGGAGCCGGTGGTGTGGGCGTCGCTGAGTTGCACGAAGTTGAACTCGGCCGAGGCCCAGAGGATGACGTCTTCGCTCAGCCGCGAGAGATGAATGCCTGACAAAGCCAGATCGAATAGTATTTCCGCGATGAAATCCCGGTCGCTCACGGCGTCCATCGAGTTCTGCGAAATCGCCGGAAAATCGAGTTCCGCAGCGATGAGTTCGCGGTCGAGCACGATGGTCGAGCCAGCGAGCGCGCCGGAGCCAAGCGGCATCACGTTGAGGCGTTCGCGGCAGTCCACGAGCCGCGACGTGTCGCGTTCGAGCATCTCGACGTAGGCCAGCAGCTGGTGGGCGAAGAGCACGGGCTGACCGCGCTGGAGATGCGTGTAGCCAGGAACAACGGCGTCCGGGTGACGCTCAGCAGCGCCCACGAGCGCACTCTGCAATCCGGCGATGTGCTCGCGGATCGTGTCGATCTCCTCCCGGCAGTAGAGCCGAATATCCGTCGCAATTTGGTCGTTTCGGCTCCGCGCGGTGTGAAGTTTTGCGCCGGGCGCGCCGATTTTCTCGGTCAGCCGCGACTCGATATTCATGTGGATGTCTTCGAGCGCGATCTTGAATTCAAAATCGCCGGACTCGATTTCCTCACCGATCTCCAAGAGCCCGGCTTCGATTTGAGCTTGCTCGTCAGCCGTCAGAATCTCCGCTTCGAGCAACGCCTTCGAATGCGCAATCGAGCCTCGGATGTCCTGACGAAACAATCGCCAGTCGAACGAGATCGACTCCCCGATTTTCTGAACGAGATCCGAGGTTTCTGCTTCAAAACGGCCTTTCCACATGGGGCGCGACTGAACCCCGAAAACGTCCCGCTGGAAACCGAAAACTCAGCCAATGCGCTCACAAACGCCGGTTTCCCGAAAGACATCGCAACTCGCTTCGATTCGAACCCCTTTGTTCGATGGTGAAAATCCGAGGCGCCTCGTTATGCAGTCTTCAAGAACCTCAAGATGCGTGTCTTCAAATTCGACCACCTTCTGGCAGTCGGTGCAGATCAAATGGTTGTGATGCGGATGATCGATGAAATTCGGATCGTAGCATTTCTGGTCACGCCCAAGGTCGATCTCGCGAAGCAGCCCGCTCTCAACTAACAAAGCCAGAGTCCGGTAGAGAGTGGCGCGCGAAGTCGACGCGTCGATGTTTCGGGCCATTTCCCAAAGTTCCTCTGCGGTGAAGTGCTTCTGCGTGCCGAAAGCCGCCTGGATGATCACATCGCGTTGAGTTGTTCGCCGCAACCCTTTAAGTTGCAGAAAAGCATCGATTTTGTCGCTGACCCCGGGATCCACTGGTGCACCTTGGGGGCCCAACGCCAAGGAGTCCAGCTCTGAGTCGGCGGTTTTCGAATCGCGGGAATTTGTCTCTTGTGAAATAGTTAAGATTTTTTAACTAAAATTTGTGAGATTTTTCTTGCGTTCTTGTTCGTATTTCCACTAAACATGTTATCATGAAAAGGTTGCTGATAGGAATAACCATCTTGGCCAGCTGCGCCGTCAATTTTTCGGCGTTTGCTGCGGATGAAAAGGAAAAGGGAAGTGCAAAACCGACGGTTCAAGAAAAAGAGATCCTCGCCGCCGAAGAATTCCTGGATGAGTTGAGTTCGACCGACAAAGGTAAGCTGACAAAGCTCATTAATAGCGGAACGCTGAAAGAACTCATCGCGTTGCCTGGAATCGGCAGAGTTACCGCCGAACTGATTATTGAAGCGCGTCCGCTGGAATCGACCGCTCATATTGTGGCGGTGAAAAACATAGGATTGAAGACGATGGAAAAGATTGTGGAATTCGTCGATGACGGCGGTTTGAGCGCCCCGCCTTCCGATTCGAAGGCGAAGGCAAAGTCGAAGAGCACGAAGGCCAAATCCTGAATACTTGCTGAAGATGAATCCATTGAACCTGGGCCTGAGATGTTTGGTGAATTTTGGATTTTACCTGATGTTGATCGGGATTCTGAATGCGGAATCCAAATCGAATCTGGAATCGCTCAAGGCCGCGTTTGATGGAAAGCTTGCCGAACTGGCCGAGCCGATTCAAAATCTCGACCGGCAGTATCTAGATTATCTCAAGCGACAACTAGGAAAGAGAAAACAGGATGGCGATCTCAAAGCTCTACTCGCAGTTGAGGAGGAACTAAAAGCGCCAGGTGAATCCGCAGCGATCGCTGCTTTTCCAGATCTAAAGCAGTTTCAGGATGTCCTTTTGGATTCTCGCCAAAAGCTCAAGGCGCAGGAACGGGAAAAGCTGGTCTTACTTTATCGTCAATTTAAGACCACCCTGACAGCTCACCAAGTTGAGCTGACCAAAGCCGGTAAAATTCCGGAAGCTAAACTGGTTCTGGCTGAAGTTGAACGCATCGAAGTGTTGATCAAAGAGATAAGCCCAGTGGTGGCGGTTGCCGACGATAAACCTGCCGAAAATGATCCCAAGCCGGCTCCAGCAGCTGCTGACGCGAAAATTGATCTGAATTCGGCGACTCTCGTTGAGCTGAAGTCACTCCCAGGAATCGGCGACGTCTTTGGTCAGCGAATTATCGATGGACGGCCCTACCAATCGATCGAAGGAATTCTGGAGCTTGAAGGGCTGGGCCCGGCCACGTTTAAAAAGATCGAAAATCTCATTGAGGTGAAATGAAGTTAGAAATTCGAAATCTATTCAGGGCGGTCCTCGCGGTCGGAGCAGCCTTGCTCTTGAGTTGTGTTTCACAGGATCCGTCTTCTGATGGCATCGATGGCATCGATGGCGATGACGTCGAGAGTCCCGAAGCACCGGTGGCGAAAATCGATCTGAATTCCGCCAGCCAGGCTGAGCTGGAAACGCTGCCTGGAATTGGCGATGTGATGGCCGAACGAATTATCGCGGGCAGGCCTTTTGAGACGGTCGAGGATGTCTTGCGAGTCGATGGAATCGGCGATCTCACCTTGGCTAAAATCAGGGATCTGGTTCTGGCAAAGGGCGAGCGCTGACCGCGAATTGCCATTATAGAAGGGCCATGAAGATATCGAAACTGATCTTCCTGGCCGCACTTTTGAGCCCCGCGCTCGGATCTTCGGAGACGCTTGAATCGACGACTGAGCAGCTGGTGCGCCCGGTCTTGATTCGCAATGATCACAACGCCCTTCTGCGGCTTACGCTCAAGACCAGCGAAGCATTCGTCCAGCTTTCACGGATCACGGTTGAATTTGAGGGCTCAGAGAATCTTGAGTCAGCGCAGTTTTTCTTCGCCGACGACAAAGGGGCTTTTTCCAGCGGGAAGCCGTTCGGCGAGCGGCTCGCTGTCGCGGATGCGGTCGAGTTTCGTGGTCATGCCCGGCTGAATGCAGGTGAAAATCATTTCTGGCTGTCCTGCCGCGTGAAACCGGGCGCAGACCTTTCCAGCCGAGTCGATGCGCGAGTCGTCGGCCTCGAGACGTCGGCCGGTTCGGTCATCCCGAAAGATCTGACTCCGAAAGTCAGCAAACGAATTGGCATAGCGCTCCGTCGGCATTGGGATGACGGAATCCACACCTACCGAATTCCGGCGCTGGCGACTTCGACGAAAGGAACGCTGCTCTGCGCTTACGATATGCGCCGCCGCGACGGCCGGGATTTGCAGGAGGACATCGATATCGGGCTTTTGCGAAGTGAGGATGGCGGTCAGACTTGGAATGCCCAGCGAGTGATCATGGATATGGCCGAGCACAGTGGGATGCCTCAGGAATTGAACGGCGTCAGCGATCCGGGTCTGATCGTCGATCCAGAAACCGGCGAGATTTTCTGCTTTGCCGTCTGGATGCAGGGCAAACCTGGAAAACATCAGTGGCGAGGGGATGGCTCGGAACCGGGCCTGGAAATCGGCAAAAGTGCGCAGTTTTTGATGGCGCGTTCGACGGACGATGGCCTGACTTGGACTGAGCCGGAAAACATGACCGCCGCGTGGAAAGACCCTTCCTGGATTCTCTACGCGCCGTCACCGCAACAGGGAATTGCCCTGAAAGATGGAACGCTCGCGATGCCAACCCAGGGCCGAGATGCAGAGGACCGAATTTTCTCCAACCTGCTCGTCAGTCGAGATCACGGCAAGACCTGGTCCGTGAGCCCGCCCGCTTCCTTCGGCAACAACGAGTGCCAGGCTGCGGTTTTGTCGGATGGCTCGATCATACTGAATTGTCGGTCGACGAGCTCCGTTAAATTTCGCACGGTCATGGTGACTCGTGACCTCGGCCAGACTTGGACGCCGCATCCCACGAATCGCAACACGCTGATCGAGCCCACCTGCAATGGCAGCCTTTTTCGATTCGGCGACGTCCTTCTCTTCGCGAATCCGCATTCCCAGAAAGGTCGGACGCACCACAGCATTCAAGTCAGTTTCGACGACGGCGCGACCTGGCCAGCTGAGCATCGCCTCCTTCTCGATGAAGGCCGCGGGGCCGGATACCCGAGTTTGAGCCGGATCGACAATGAGCACGTCGGAATCGTTTACGAGGGTTCCGGTTCTCAGATCGTCTTTGAAAAAATCGCGATCGGCGAGCTGATCAAACCGCTCGAAATCCGAACATCAAAGGAAGGTGATCGAGCCGAAGTCTCTGGCGGGCAACTCTCAATCCACAGCCGCTTGGGAATCAGCGCCGCCGAAGTCCGACGAACGGGGACCGCCTGGCCTGAGGACATCAGCGTCCGGTTACACCTTCGCGGACTCGAGGGATTCAGCTTGATCGACGCCGATCGGAAGCTGGCGCTTTCCGTGCTAAGCCACGGCGATCACCAGCAGCTGCTGCATCTGTGGGAGGACGGCAAGGAGGGTCCGCGTCTCGATTCTTCGAGCCAACTCTGGATCGAGGCGAATCGTGAGGGCGGCTACTTCGATCTCAAACTACCGAACGATTGGTTTCGAAAGAATCCGGAATCGATTCGGATCGAGTGGGTCGATTTCTATCGAAGTTAGAGTTTTTCTAGATTGAGCATTCGCGCAAGTCGGTGCAGAACGCTTCGACGTCCTCAGCCGTCGTTGCCCACGAACACATCAGCCGCGAATCGCCGACGCCGGCCAATTCGTAGTAGTGCCAGTCTCTGGCCTGCATCGCTTCGTTGACCGTGGTGGGAAACTTCGCGAAGACCGCGTTTGCCTCGATCGGAAAGAGGATTTCGACGTCTGGAATCACCTCGATTCCGGTCCGCAGCTGCTGGGCGCGCGAATTGACCTCGGCGGCGATTTTCAGCCAAGCTTGATCGCGAAGCAGCGTCGTCCAGGATGCGGTCACGAAGCGCATTTTTGATGCGAGCTGACCGGCTCGCTTCACGCGGTAGTCAAAATCGACCGCCAGCGATTTGTCGAAAAATACAACCGCTTCGCCGACTCCGGCACCGAGCTTGGTCAGGCCGAAACTCATCACGTCGATCCCTGCCTTCCACGTGACCTCAGCCGGCGTGCAGCCGAGCGTGGCCAGCGCGTTTGCGAATCGAGCGCCGTCGAGGTGGACCTTCAGATTCTCGGAACGCGCGCACTCCGTCAGGGCCGCGATCTCATCAATCGAGTAAACCGTGCCGAATTCTGTGGCCTGCGTGAGGCTGAGGCATTTTGGTTTTGGGAAGTGCAGATCGCGGCGCTGGCTAACGCGCTCGCGGATGGCATCCGGCGTAACCTTCGCAAGCGGTCCTGGCACGCCGAGGAGTTTGGAACCGCCGGTGAACAACTCGGGCGCTCCGCATTCGTCCGTCATGATGTGGGCCTTTTCGTGGCAGACGACGGCGTTGAAACCTTGACAGATCGCCGAAAGGCTTAGCGCGTTAGCTGCAGTCCCGTTGAAGACGAAGAAGACTTCGCAATCGGTTTCGAAGACCTCGCGGATCAGCTTGCAGGCTTCGGCGGTGTAGCGATCTTCGCCGTAGGATGAGGCACAGCCATCGAGGTTAGCGGCGGCGATCGCATCCCAAGCTAAAGGGCAGATCGCGGCGGTGTTGTCGCTGGCAAAGGCGTAGTGGTCAGGCATGGTTTGAGAGGATTTTTGGGTGAGCAGCTGCTAGGCGAGAACGTCGTGAACAACGTGGCCGTGGACGTTCGTAAGGCGTCTTTCCAGCCCGTTGTGATAAAAACTGAGGCGTTCGTGATCTAGTCCTAACAGATGCAGAATCGTTGCGTTGAAATCGTAGACGTCTGTCGGGTTCACGGCGGCCTTGAAGCCAAATTCATCGCTCTCGCCGTAGCTGAATCCGTGCTTCACGCCTGCGCCGGCGAGGAAACAGGTAAACGCGCCCGGGTTGTGATCGCGCCCGGTTCCGTTGCCCTGCAGGAACGGCATCCGGCCGAATTCCGTCGCCCAAACAACGAGCGTGTGTTCGAGCAGACCGCGCCGCTTCATGTCGCTGAGCAGCGCGGCAGTCGGCTGGTCCATGATCTCGGCTTGCATCGCGTGCGTCTCCGAAATGTTGCTGTGCGAGTCCCAATTCGTGATGCCGTTGCCGCCCGCGGGATCGCTTCCGTTGAAGAGCTGAACGACCCTGACACCTTTCTCAACTAACCGGCGGGCGAGGATGCAGTTCTTTGCGTATTCACGTTTGAGATCCGTGCCGGTGTCCGTGCCGTACTCCTTGTGAATTGACTGAGGTTCGTTGGAAAGTTCCATAACTTCCGGAACCGACATTTGCATTTCGCCAGCGAGTTCGTAACTCGCGATACGCGCTGCGAGATCGGCGTCACCCGGAAATTTTTCAAGATGCCGGGCGTTCAGGCGCTTTAACAAATCGACGGTCGATTGGTCATTCGCAGCCGTGTACGATTCTGGACGACCGAGATTCGCAGGCGGGTTTTTCGCGTTGAAATCCGTTGCCTGAAATGCGGCCGGAAGAAATCCGTTTCCGAAATTGTTCTTTCCAGATCGAGCCAGGCCACGCGGATCGTTGATCGCAACGAACGCTGGAAGTTCCTCGCATTCGGAGCCGAGGGCGTAGGTTACCCAAGCGCCGAACGATGGAAATCCCTCCATCGTGAAACCGGTGTTCATGAAGTTTTCGCCTTGCGGATGCGCGCTGGTCTGGGTGTGCAGCGCGTGAAAGAAGCAAAAATCATCGACGAGTCCGGCCATGTTTGGCAGGAGATCGGAAACCATTTTTCCGGACTCGCCACGGGGTTTGAAATCCCAGAACGGCTTGGCGACGGCTCCTGGCGGGCCTTCAAAAGTTACGTCCGGAATGAACGCGGCTTTCTGGCCGTGCAGTTTTTCGAGAGCCGGTTTGTAGTCGAAGGTGTCGACCTGGCTGACTGCGCCTGGGCAGTAAATCACGAGGACCTGCTTCGCGGCGGAAGTGAAGTGGCCTTCGCGCGGCGCGTAGGGATTGTTGGCGTCAAACTCAGGGCGAATTGGAGCCTTGGAGAAGTGCTGCAGGTCGTCCTTGGCGAGTAGCTGAGTCAGTCCGAGTCCGCCGAACGCGAGCCCTGTCTGGCCCATGAAATTTCGGCGGTCCAGCAGCTGCTGGCCATTCGGAGTGAGAGACTCGGCGAGATTCTCACGCAGAGACGCAGAGGCGCAGAGGTTTTTCTTTTTCATTCTGGCAGTTGGTTGACGATGCGGTGGAGGCCGTCTTTGAGAAGCGGCGCGCCAAAATTGATGAGGAGTCCGAGATGGATGCCGGTCAGCTTGAGGTAGGTGAAAGTCTGCTTTTTGTGGACTGGCTGAACGTTTTCGACTGACTTCAACTCGATCAAAACTCGCTTGTCTACAATGATGTCCGCTCGGAAGGCTTCGTCGATGACGTGCCCATCCCATTCGACCGGAACAGGAACTTCTGTGTCGATGCTGAATCTAGCCTTCCTCAGCTCATAAGCGAGAATGCGCTGATAGACAGACTCCAACAATCCCGGCCCCAAGGCTTGATGAATCTTGAGGGCAAGATCGACGATTTTTCCTGATACCTCATTGATGTTCATAACAAAAAAAGATCTCTGCGTCTCAGCGCCTCTGCGTGAGCATTTCGTTCAGCTTAGCAGTCAGAGTTGCGAAAACTTCGGGGTGATCGGCCGCGACGTTTTTGGTTTCGGTAGGATCATTTTCGTGATCGTAGAGTTCCAGGGCGCGTCGAGATTCGGCGATTTTACCATTGGCGAGCCGTAGCAGCCGAGTTCAGGCCGAAGATCGTCGATGGCGATGAAGAGAACGTTCGGCTTTTCGGCGGCGAATGTGGCGCTGCTGGCTACGAAGAAAAGGCTCACGCAGAGACGCAGAGCCGCAGAGTTTTTTTTCATGGTAAGAAGGCGAATTCGTTGGAGTTGATGAGGCTGCGGCAGACGATTTTGAGGTCGAGTTCGCGACAGGCGGCGAGTTCGTCCGGGCTGGGATCGCGCGTCAGCAGCTGCTGGAACGCGAAACGGATCGCTGCGTCGCCGCCGTCGGTTTCTTCGAGGGCGCGCGCCGCCAGGAAACCAGATTGCTCGATGACGAAGTCGCTGTTCATCAAATTGAGCGCTTGGAGAGGCGTTGTCGAAACCGGACGCTTCGCCCTGACCTGACCACAATCTGGGAAATCGAAGGCTGTGAAAATCCGATCGTCAACTCGCCGCATGCGTTCCTGGTAAAGCATTCGCCGCCAGGTTTCAGGGCCGTGATTGTCGACGACCTGCCATTGCGCGTATGTCTTTTTCTCGTTGTGAATGCGGAAACTGCGTCCACCGAGCGTCGGGTCGAGTTTTCCGGACGCGCGGAGAATTCCGTCCCGAATGACCTCGGCTTCGATTCGGCGCGGAGGGAATCTCCAGAGCAGCGCTGAGCCGGAATCTGTCTGGATGCTGGCTTCGTTCGGTTGGCTTGAACGCTGAAACGCTTCGCTCGTTACGAGCAGGCGAATCATCGATTTCATCGACCAGGCTTCCGATTCGGATGCGGTCGGCTGGATGAATTCGGCGGCCAGCCAGTCGAGCAAATCAGGATTCGTCGGCATCGCGCCTGCGGTTCCGAAATCGCTTGTCGTCGGGACGATTCCGCTGCCAAAAATGTGGTGCCAGATTCGGTTCGCCATGACGCGAGCGGTCAGCGGGTTTTCGGTGCTGCTGATCCAGTTTGCGAACTCCAGGCGGCGTTTTGATCCCGCTGCTTTCGTGGTTAGCCCGAAGTCGCCTTCAAGGATCACGGGAGCGGCCGGCACGACTTCATCGCGAGGATTTTCCGGGCTGCCGCGGTGCAAGATGTGAGTTGGGCCGGGCTTCACGAATCTTCCCACGAAACTGGGCCGCGGGCCCTCTTCTGCGAGCTCATCGATCAGTCGTTGAATCTCGCCGAGCGACTTTTTGCGCTCGGGACGTTCTTCGCTGAGCTTTTTGTTCACGAACCAGGTGCCTACCCACCCATGCCAAGTTCCGTCGGGCTTGAGAATTTGAAGATCGAACTCGTATCGCGGGAGAAACGGCTTCTTCTCGAGATAATCGGTGTCGTAGAAAAATTCCCGATTTGAGCTGAGTCGAATGCGATCGAGCATCGTCGCCTCCTCGAAATCGAACTGCGCCCAAGGCTGTTCTTCGGCACCCTTCTCTGCTTTGGCGCGCCAAGTCATCGTGCCGAATTCGCCGTCGTTGAGGCGACTGATCGGATAGCGGCCGTCGAGTCCCTTTTCCGGAAAACCGCTTAGTTTCACGCCATGCCGTTCATGGGCGAGGTTTTCGTTCCGTTCTTCTGGCCCGAAAATCTGGATTTCATCGAGACCGACGTTCGTCATCTTGAACTGGATGCGGACGGCCTTGGTTTTGATCGGGCGAAAGTGCATCTCGCGAAACGCGCCCCAGTTTTCTTCCCAACCGCCGATTTCGCGGAGAATTTTTCGCTGAGCGGCGATCTCCCTCCAAAGCGCCTCGCCGCTCTGACGTCGTGGGTGATCTTCGGAGAATTCCGGAAATCGGCTCCCGAATTCGACGTCCTGAAACACGGCGGTCATCGCGTAGTAATCGGTGATCGAGATCGGATCGAACTTGTGGTTGTGGCAGCGCGCGCAGCCAACCGTAACGCCCATGATCGACGCGCCGACGGTCTGCATGACTTCGTCCATGCGATCGGCTCGAGCCTGGCGGATCGCTGCTGGCTCACGTCCGACGGTAGCGGCCGGCACGTGCGGACCGGCTACGAGGAAACCCGTCGCTTCGCCAGATCCTAACGAATCGCCGGCGATCTGTTCGCGAACGAACTGGTCGTAGGGCACGTCTTCGTTGAAGGCGCGGACGACGTAATCTCGATAGAGCCAGGCGTTCTTACGATAGAGGTTTGCCTCGGAGCCGTTTGTCTCCGCCCAGCGAATCACGTCGAGCCAGTGCTGAGCCCAGCGTTCGCCGAAATGAGGCGAAGAGAGCAGCTCGTCGACCAGTTTTTCGTATGCCTGATCCGGGTTTTCGGCGTGGGCGGTCTTGAATGCGGCGACTCGCTCCGGGGTCGGCGGGAGGCCGGTCAGAATGATCGAAGCACGGCGGATGAGCTCGCCAGCAGCTGCTGGCTCGTTCGGCTTGAGGTCTGCATCGGCGAGGGCGGCGTTGAGGAAGGCGTCGATCGGGTTTTTGGCTTCGCTTGGCAACTGGGGGCGTTGGACAGGCTGGAACGACCAGTGATCGGTCGTGACCTCGGCGACCGCGTCCATCTGGCCGGGCCAGACAGCGCCTTCGGCGATCCAGGTTTCGAACAGTTTGACCTCTTCCTTCGTTAGCGGATCGCCCTTCGGCGGCATGATCATGTCAGGGTCGCTGCCGTTGATCACTTCGATCAGGAAGCTCGCTTTTGGGTCGCCGGGCACGAGCGCCGCGAGGCCGGAATCGCCGCCTTTGAGCATGATCGCTCGTTGATCGAGGCGGAATGCGGATTTCTGCTTTTCTGGGCCGTGGCAGTCGATGCAATGCTCTTGGAGGATCGGGAGAATCTCCTTTTCGAAATCGACGGCTGCGGAGGTCTCACGAACGGACGCGGTGACGCAGAGGATGGTTAAAAAAAGGAAGCTGAACGATCTCATCGGCCGACTACTACCGTTGTTGAAAAAACTTAACGCAATCATTTTGGATTCCTGAGGATATTTGAAGCTCGATCGACAATTTGGGTCGGCGTGACCGCAGCCATCGATTTGGTTGGAGCGCGGACGGTCTGTACTGCCGGATTTTGTGGTGCCCAGATTTGTGGGTCGGTCGGCCCGAAGACGAGGACGCAGGGCAGGCCGACAGCTCCGGCGAGATGCGAGATTCCGCTGTCGTGACCGAGGAAAATCGTGCAGCGGGCGAGTTCGCGCGCGAGGTCCGGCAACGGCGGGCTGTCTGCGTGCCGAAACGGGATTTTCGCCGCTTCGAGCATCTCGATGAAATCGGAGATCGTCTCCGTTTCGGCCTCGCCGCTGATGACGAGGAACTCGTGGTCCGGATGGGCGGTTCGGAGGCGTCTTGCGGTTTCGGCCCAGTTTTCGTAGCCCCAGTTTTTCAGAGGACTGCCGCTGCCCGGATGAAGCGCGATCACAGCGCCTGGCTCGCGATCCAAACCGAGCGACACCCACGGTTTTTCCGGGTAGAGCGCGATTTGCTCGAGGGGCTTGGCCAACTGAGCAGCTGCTGGCGCGTTGGCGGCCTCGTCAACTCGGTGGCTGGCCTGAATTACGGTTTCAGCGCCGGCTCGATCGAGATTTCCGTGGAAAAAACCGTCCGGATCGTAAATCCAGGAAACGATCAGGTTGAAGCTGGAAAAATATTCGCACAAGTCCGGATCGAGCTTGCCCTTCGGGTTGAAAAATCCCGCAAGCGGACCGTGCTCGATGGAGCGCGTCGAGTCGGCGAACCCGAATTCGACAGCGAGCCGCGCGATGGATTCGTAGCCGAGGATCTCGACTTTTTTCGCGTTCAAATCGGTTTTGAGGAGGCGCAGCGCAGGTAGGGTCAAAATAAAATCACCAATTGCGCCGCCTCTAATCGCAAGAATGTTTGCCATGTGCGTCTTGGGTCCTCGGATGGGCCCGAGAACGGGTTGAATAACAGAAATCGGAGCGCCGTCCACTTCAACCAACCCTCGAATCAAACAACATGAAAAAGAAACTCCTGTTCCTTCTCTTAGCCAGCGCATTCCTCTTTGGAGGTGCGACCTTTGTTTCTGCCGATGAAGGCGATGATTATCGCTACCGCGGCGGCAACGACCGACACGACGACGACGACCGATACCGAGGCCGTCGTGGTTATGATAACGATGACGACGATCGTTATCGCGGAAATCGCGGATACGACAACGATCGTTACCGCGGCAACAGCCGGTATCGCGGCGGCTACGAACGCGCTGAGTACCTCCGCGACGAATACATCCGTGATCAGCGTCAGCGCTACTACGGTGGCGGATACGGCTATGGCGGCGGCTACGGATACAACCGCGGCGGCTACTGCCCGCATTGATTTTTAATTTCTCCCACCCCCCAAGCCCGAGAGCGGTCGATGGATTTATTTCATCGGCCGCTTTGCTTTTCAGTCACGGCTTCGGCGACAAACGCCGGATGCGAGACGGCCAGCCGCAGAGCGGATTCAGTGAGCGATTTGCCGGGCTCCATCCGGGGCCATGTCGAAGCGCCGGACGGGTGCGGAAGCGGAATCAGGTCGAACGTCCGCCCAAAGCGGCTCGCCTGAAAACTCTGGCCGATGACCTCGGTCAACTTGGAGAATTTCAGAAACTGCGAGATCGCGAGCTTTCCGACCGCGAGAACCAGATCCGGCTCCAGAATCTCGAATTCACGCTCGAGCCAGCCGACGCAATTCGCGATTTCCGCGGTGTCCGGCACGCGGTCTCCGCCGCCCTTCGCGGCTTTTCCCGGAAAACACCGGCAAGTCGCCGCGAAGTAGATTCGATCCCGAAAACGCGCTTCCGTCACCTCAGCGGCTGCTGACTCGAACCATTTGAAAAGCGTCTTCCCCGCCGTCCAGGCGAACGGCCGTTGCAGCACCGGTTCCTTCACGCCAGGCGCTTGGCCGACCAGCAGCACGCGGCTCAAAACCGGCCCGCAAGCGACCGGCGGACGATGCATTTTCGGACAACGCCGACAGGCCTGAAGATCTGCGATGTGCTGCTTCAGCAGGGCTCGACTCACGAACTCGGCGGCACGAAATACAGCCGCTTGCTCTCCTTCGGCACGGATTTCGGATCACCGCTGTGGTATTCGATCACCACGCCGAACTCCTGGAGAAAGTCGAAGCCCAGAACTCCATCGATCGCGACGTCCGACCCTCGGATCCCGGTCGCGTCCAAACGCGTGAATCGGAAAATCCGCCTCGGGAAAACCGAGTCGCCGATCTTGAAATCCTCCACCGCGCCTTCCGAAACCGGAATCCCGCCCGCCAGCAGCGTGTTGATCGTTTTGGTCTGGATGGCCAGCACATCGGCCAGCGGATCGTCGATATAAGAATACGGCAACCCGGTGTTAATCTGGAATCGGAACGACCTCCCCTTGATCTCGACCTCGACGATCATGAGATACTTCGAATCATCGTAAAGCGTCATGCCGAAGCCCGAATTGAGCAGGTGCTCCGCCAAAAACCCCGGAGGCGGCGCAGCTGGATCGGCAGGCGCAGATGGCGCGCTTTTGTTCAAGCGCGAGGGATGCGTCGCCCACAAATCGATGTACTCGCGATCTGCCGGGCTCAGCGCCGTCAGCGGCACATTGATTTTCCCGCCGTCGGGCTTCTCAAGCTCGGCCTTTCCGTCCGCGAACCCCACGAGCCTCAAAGTCAGCTTGCGGCCGTCGGCACTGGTGAATTCGCGAGTCGGCTCTTTGTCCTGAGCCGCTGCGGTTCCGAGCCAGCAGCTGCTGAGCCCGATCAATACTAAAAATTTAAACACTTTCATCAGAATCAGTCGGAATCGGATTTGTTGAGAAACAAGGTCAGGCTCTGCCAATCGACCACGCCGTTAAAATACGAAAGAATGTCCGCGCCGAAGATCCCGGCGACATCCGCGAAGCCGATTTTCTTCAAATTCGCAACTCCCAGCGGAATCTTCGTGATCTTCACTTCGCCGATGTCGATCGCCTCGATATCTGCCGCGAGAACCTTCTCCACCGTGCCGTCGGCCAAATTGTAGGTCGCGTATTCGACGTCTGCATTCGGCGTGATTCCCAACTTCCGGGCCGTCGAATTGTCCATCATCGTAAGCAACTGACCGGTGTCGACCGCGAACTCGAACTCCTCACCATCGATCACGACATCCATCAGAATTGCCCGTCCCTCCTGACGGAGTTTCACGGCGGCAAAGCCCTTCGGGAGGAGAGTCTCGGCCAGTTTCGGATCGAGAAGCGGCTTCGCGACCGGCTCTGCCGTTGGTTCCGGCTTAGGCAACCGCTCATCCGGATCCCAAGCTTTGACGTAAGCCTGGTCGGCCTCGCTTAGCTTGGCGAGCGGCACCGGAGTATCCTTGCCGGTCGCCGAAACGCGAAGGATCACGTCTTCGCCATCGACTTTTATGAGGCGGGCGCGAATCACCGAGCCAGAGGCGCTCGTGAATTCGCGATATTCGGCAGCGCCCAAGGCGTGCACCTGGGTCTGGCCAGCTGCTGCTGTGCAGAACACCAGCGCGAGCCCAAGCGCGGCGGTGAGGTAGGTGAATCGGATCATATAGTAGTAGAGTTGTAGTTTCTCAGGTTCTGAGCCCGTTCAATATTGAACTTCAGGGCTTCTTCGTTTCGTAGGACCCGAATTGGACGAATCGCTTAGAAACGGTCGAGGATGATAGCCGTCCTCGTCGCGGAATTCGTGAGAATTTCGTAAAATCGCGCTGAGTGGGATGGCGCTCGATTTCAGGTTGGGTTTCGATTTGCCAACGCCACCGCGAATTGTCATCCCGAGCCTGCCGAGGGACCTCACGATCGGGGGTTGGTGAACGTGGATCAATTGCGTCGGTCACGCCTTCAGTGGAATTCGTGACAGACTATTGCAAAAC
This sequence comes from Verrucomicrobiales bacterium, assembly GCA_047620505.1. GTDB lineage: Bacteria > Verrucomicrobiota > Verrucomicrobiia > Verrucomicrobiales > DEV007 > JBLHKS01. The sequence continues at coordinate 72,371 of JBLHKS010000002.1, forward strand.
CTTTGAAGACGGATGTGGACATCCGGTCTCCGCTCGAAGCCACGATTAATTTGCTGACGAAACTTGATCGGAGAACGGACTTCCAAGTCCGTTTGCGGAGGTCACCAATGGGCTAATTCTCGAAAATTGGTCGATTGCGGAGGCCAACAATGGGCCGATTCGCGAAAATCGGTCGATTGCGCACCCGCGAAATCGGCCTACGCGCTCAGCAGCTGCTGAATTCTCTCCACGATCCCCTCCACCGACCAGAGCCGCCCCACACCTTCGTAACCACAAGCCAGCATCCCGTCTTCCGGCCCGATAAAATCCGCGCCGCGCGACCTCAGCTTCTCCACATTTTCCTGCGTCGCTGGATTCTGCCACATGTGACCGTTCATTGCCGGCGCGACCAACCACGGTGCACGAGGCCCGATCGCGAGCCCAATCGCGGAAAGCGCATCGCCAGCCATCCCATGAGCGAACTGCGCGATCGAATTCGCAGTTGCCGGAGCGACGACGAAGAGATCCGCCGAATCCGCCAGCTGAATATGCCCCGGCCGCCAGCTGTCCTTCTCGTCGAAAAGGTTCGTCGTCACCGGATTTTTCGAGAGCACCTGAAGCGTCAGCGGCGTGATGAACTCCTCGGCGCTGGCGGTCATCACGACATGAACGTCGTGGCCGAGTTTGACCAGCTGGCTCGTCAAGTCAGCCGCCTTGAAAGCCGCGATCGAGCCGGTCACGCCAAGGATGATGGTTTTCGCAGGGTCGCTCATGGGTTTCGGTGAATCTAATTCGCTCGAACCCGTGCCAAGTCTACTACGAATCGCCACATCGAGCTTGAACGAGAGTTGTCGCGAGCTTCGTGTTTCTACCGTGAGGCATTTTTCGCTACTTCTTCTTTTCTTCATCGCAACCGCTGCGCCTGCCGCGGAGGGGCCGACTGAGCACGATGTTCTGCCGATTTTTCTGCTACGTTGCTCGAACTGCCACGGCGCGATTTATAAAGAGGGCGAGTTGGATCTGCGTTCGCGCGCTTCGATTCTGACAGGCGGCAAATCCGGTTCGGCGATCGAGATTGGCGCGCCGGAAAAGAGTCTCCTGATCGAGAAGATCGCGAAAGGCGAAATGCCGCCAGAAGAGAGCCATGGGCAGGCCGGGATCGAGGCGATGACGCCGGAAGAGCTGGCGGTGATTCGCGATTGGATCGCAGCCGGTGCGCCCGAAACGCCAGCAGTTGCTGAAATCGCGGTCGTGCCGGAGACAGATCACTGGGCGTTTCAAACGCCGGTTAAGCCGCCTGTTCCGACGGCTAAGAACGCCGATCTCGCCGAGAATCCGATCGACGCGTTTCTGCTGGCGAACCTCGAAGCCGCTGGCCTGACTTTTTCGCCGGAGGCCGATCCGGTGACGCTTCGACGCCGCGCGAGCTTCGCGTTGACCGGCCTCCCGCCGCGCGCTGAAGAGTTGACGATTGAGCAGTTGCTGGCCTCCCCGCGCTACGGCGAAAAGTGGGGCCGCGTCTGGCTTGACCTCGCCGGTTACTCCGATTCCGAGGGCAAACGCCACGCCGACATGATTCGCGCGAGCGCTTGGCGTTACCGCGATTACGTCGTCCGCTCGTTCAACGAGGACAAGCCGTATGACCAGTTTCTGCTCGAACAAATCGCGGGTGACGAGCTTGCTGACTTTGAAAACAGCGAGATCACGCAGCCGATTTACGACAACCTCGTCGCGACGGGATTTCTCCGGATGGCGCCGGACGGAACCACGGCGAACCCGGTGAATCGGGCAGAAGATCGGCTTGAGGTGATCAACGACGAGATCAAGGTCTTAGCCGAAGGCGTCATGGGCTTGACGATGGAATGCGCCCGCTGTCACGACCACAAGTACGACCCGATCACGCAGCGCGATTACTACGGGTTGTTAGCCGTTTTTAAAGGCGCTTACGACGAATACAATTGGATGACGCCGCAGGGATTTTCCAATCAGTGGAAGAAATCGAAGCAGCGACAAATGCCGTTCGTGATGCCTGACGAACGCAAAAAATGGGAAGCCGACGTCGCCGAGATCGATGCGAAGATCGAGCCTCTCAAGAAGCAGGTCGCTGCGCTGGCCAAAGACGCCAAGGACGAAAAGAAGAAGCTCGACGCCGAAATCAAGAAGCTCGAGGGCACCAAGCCGAAGCGGCCGATGATCCGAGGTCTCTGGGATCGCGGTCAGCCGTCGAATGCCTACGTGATGAATCGCGGCGATCACACGCAGCCTGCCGCGTTGGTTCAGCCGAACGTGCCCGCGGTGTTCGGAAACCTGGAAGCTTACGAAGTCAAGCCGCCTTGGGACGGCGCGACGGCGACGGGTCGGCGTTTGGCGTTCGCGAAATGGCTTACTCAGGCGAAACACCCGCTGACAGCTCGCGTGATCGTCAACCGCGTTTGGAAACAGCATTTCGGCCGCGGAATTGTGGAGTCGCTAGACAATTTCGGCGCGCTCGGCGCGAAGCCCACGAATCAGCAGCTGCTGGATTGGCTCGCTGTTTCGTTCGTCGAAAACGGCTGGAGTTTGAAGTGGCTGAATCGCGAAATCATGAATTCGCGTGCCTGGCGGCAGGCCTCGATCACAACTCCGGAACTCGCCGCGAAAGACCCTGACAATGTGCTTGTTTCGCGAATGCCGCTTCGCCGGATGGACGCCGAGGAAGTCCACGACACGATTCTCCTGCTCAGCGGTCGGCTCGATGAAACGCCCTTCGGTCCACCTGACCCGGTTGATGTCCGGAAAGACGGATTGGTCACGCCAAAGCCGGCTGAGGAAGGCGGAAAACTTCGGCGGAGCCTCTACGTCAGGCAGCGACGCAAGGAAATGCCGACGATCCTCGAAGCGTTCGATCTTCCCGCGATGAATCCGAATTGTCACGAGCGGATCGACTCCACGGTCGTGACCCAGCCGCTTCATTTGTTGAACGACGAGCGCGTCCACGAGCTCGCCGGTGATTTCGCCGCTCGGCTCAGCGGCGATCTGCCCGCACGGATCGAGGAAGCCTGGCTCCACGCCTTGAACCGAGCGCCAACGCCCGACGAAGCCGCTCTGGCGCTGGAGGCGATCGCGATGCTCGAGGCGCAGTGGCGAAAATCGCTAACGGACGGCGGCGAAGACGTGGCCAGCCTGGCCCTCGCGGATTTCTGCCACACGCTGATCAACTCGGCCGGATTCCTCTACATCGATTAACAGATGAGCCAGCCGCCGATTCCCGAACCCGAAGCCGATTTCAAGCACGTTGACGAAACGGACTTCACCGCGATGTCGCGGCCTGAGCAGATCCGGCATTTCGAGGTCGAAGGCTACGTCGTTTTCCCTTCGATCCTCACCCGCGATGTGATCGACCAGCTCAAAGCGGAGCTGGCCGAAGTCGAGATGACCCACACGGATTACAGCACGCAGCAGACGCGTTCGGTCGAGCAACCCCAGTGGACTTGCCCAGCAGCTGCTGAGTTGATCGCCTACCCACCGATGATCGATTTTCTGTCCGATCTGATGGGCCCGGAGATCGTCTTCACTCGCGGATTTTTCCAACGGACCTTGCCGAGGTGTCCGGGAATCTCGATGCACACCGATGGTCAGCCGCATGGCTCAACCTTGTTCGGTTACGAAGGGAGCTGTCCGCGTTTGGCGCGGGTTTTGTACTACTTGGATGACCTCAGCCTCGACCGTGCGCCGTTTCGTTTGATCGCCCGCTCGCACCTGTCGTTTCACGCGGAGGCGAGTCCCTATCAGAGGTACAAGAGTCATCCCGAGGAAACTACGATTGTCGTCCCGGCGGGTTCGGCCGTCGTGATTCCGTCGCTGCTCCTGCACGGCAGTCATCCGAATCTCGATGATCAACCGCGCGAGCTGATTCAACTCGGCTATCGTCCGGCCTGGGCGGGTCCGATCCAGCCGATCGACGAATGGGATCCGGAATTCGTTGCCAACGCGCCGGAAATCGCGAAACCGTTTTTGAAGTCGCTCAACACAAACGGAGTCTCGTTTGAGCAAGTCCACAAACCGGCTCACATGCCGACAAACGCGCCAGGAATTAATCCAAGTCGATGGGAAAAAGAACGATGAGAACCATTCTAATTTTAGCGCTGCTTCAGGCGGCGGCCGTGGCTGAGGATCTGCGTCTGACGCTGCCTCCAGCGATTTACGCAACGCCGGGTGTCGAGATGAATTTGTATTTCGCGAACGTGGTCTTGGTCGAGCGTGAAAGGGAAGGGGACTTGGAATTTTCGGTGAAGTGCGAGGTCGGCAAGTCGGACAAGGCGCGCTGGCAGCTGCTGGCGACCGAAAGCCAGGTTGGCGACCATCGCTTGACGCTGGAAGTCAAGGCTAACGGCAAAACAGAGCGCGCTGAAACGATCGTTCGCGTCATTCCTGGCGATGCCGGCGCTGAAGACAAAATCGCGGTGCTGATCATCGGCGACAGCCTGACCTCCGGCTTTGCCTATTCGGGGGAAATCGGACGATTGCTCGGTGAGCCTGGCAATCCGGGCTGGCAAATGCTCGGGACGAATCGGCGAGCCGACGGAGTCGCGCACGAAGGCTATGGTGGCTGGACCTGGAAGCGGTTTCGGACGCTGTTCAATCCAGAAAATCCTGAGCCTGGTAAACTCGGGAGCAGTCCGTTCGTTTTCGATAACAAGCTCGACGTCGCTCGCTATTTCGATGAACGCTGTGACGGCGTTCGGCCAGATTTCATCACGATCCTGCTTGGGATCAACGACTGCTTTCATCCGAATCCCGACGACCCGGCCGCGATCGATGCGCGGATAGATTTGATGGTCGCCGAAGCCGAGCCGTTGCTCGCGGCGATTCGCAAGGCCGCGCCGGAAGCCGAGATCGGAATCGGGCTGACGACCCCGGGAAACGTCCGCGACGCAGCCTTCGTTGCGAACTACAAAGATCGCTACACGCGTTGGGGTTGGCGGCGGATTCAGCACCGCGTCGTCGAGCGCGAAATCGAGCAATTCGGCGGGCGCGAGGCCGAGGGGATTTTCCTGATTCCAACCCAGCTGAATCTGGATTGCGACGCCGGCTATCCAGACAACAACGGCGTGCATCCGAATTCAATCGGTTACGCCCAGATCGGGGCAACGATTTACAGCTGGCTCAAATGGCGGCTGGCCGAAAATTGAGCTCGCGCGCTGGATCTGGTTTTGTGAGCGAGCCTCTCTGAAGTAGTTAAGGGTCTCCGCACCCGCCGCGAAGCCAAGACGCTCGACCGCAAAGAATCGCGGCCTGGCGCCGCGCCCGGATACGGAGATCCGGAACTACATCTCATCCGGCAGCGTTACCCAATTCCACTTTTTTGCTGAATTCCGCATCCTCTCTCAAAGGTGTGGACATTAAGGTCGCCAGCTGACTACACTGATCCTGTTAATCAAATGGTTCACCGAAAAATCCTAATGAACGATAACGCTCATTTAGCCATACCAATATTTCTTATGGCTTTTTTGGTTTCATGTAATGACTCCGACCTGAAGTTTGATCCTATCCCGGTTGTCACTAAACGACCCAGCAGCGTTGTCGTTCTTTCTGATGTTGAGGCCACCACGGCATTGACCGAACTTATTTCAGAAAGAGGCCACCGAATTGAGGAATACCGCACGGCTCACATCATTGCTCCTCAATTAGAGTTGAAGCCGTACATTCAGCCCGACAAATACGGCGATTATGACGATGACCTATTCGAGGTTGAGACGGTCTCCTGGACTCCCGAAGTTCCAGCAAAGGCGATAGATGCCTACGTTTCGAAATGTACCGAAGTATGGCTGGATACCCGTGGTCCCGACGATCAGATCTATGATTATTTGCCACCAACAGGGAATGGAGATCGGTTTAGCATCAGTTATGACCTCTCCAGCCGTGAGCTTGAAAGACTTGAGATTCTTTTGGGCCGAACGTTTGGAGCAGAGCAGGCTCGCGTAATCGCGACATTCCATTATTCCGGCTCAGAAGCGCATGGGATAGGATGGGTTATTCTCGCTACTGACATTCACGGTTCATTCCATACTCTTATTGAAGGCTTGGAGCATAACGGATGGAACACGGACTCTATGACAAGTATGAGTTGCAAACCGGCACACAAGAATGTGGTGTGGGATGGACGCCGAGTAACCTATTCTTATGTAATTCCTGACGGCGGTTTGTCGGTCAGGGTTTCAGGAAATTTGATCATTCTTCAGAGTTGGCATGATTGAAATGATAACCAACGAGCCGACCCCTGACACTTCATTGATTCGGGCTGGGAGCGCGAGCAAAGTGGTCAAGCTGGACTCGTTGAGGACGAGTTGCGGTCTGGATGCGCCCGCCATGCCCTTCTACTTTCCTTCGGCCTTTAATGCTTCGTGAAGGCGATCAGCTTGGTCCAGGGTAAATGATTTGCCCTGATCAAATTCACGCATTCCGCTCTCCAACTCCATTTGATTGGAAAGAGAGTCTTTTCGAGACAGATGCCGCAGGTACGCCGCTGCGAAACCGCGTTCTTCTGAATCCCAGCCCTCGATTCGGGCTTTTAATTCCACCGTCGACATACCGAATTCTAAGCCACTGCGCTCGATGGTCAACTACGCGCGACTTCAGTCAGATTCTCCGGCGTCATTCCGAGTTCTTCCATCACCACATCGCCTGGCGCGCTGATGCCGAATCGATCGATGCCGACGACTTTGCCCTGGGTGCCAACGTACTTCCACCAGAGGCCGGAAACGCCGGCTTCGATCGCGACGCGGCGCGAGCAGCTGCTGGGGAGAATTTCTTCGCGATACTCGTCGCCCTGGCGATCGAAACGCTCCATGCAGGGCATCGAAACGACCCTGACACCATCACCAAGTTCCTTCGCGGCGACCGTTGCGTGTTGCAGCTCGGAGCCGGTCGCGATCAGGATCAAGTTGAGGTCGCCGGTCTCCTTTTTCACGATGTAGCCGCCACGATAAACGCCTTCACGGCGCTCAGTGACGGAGGCGTCGTTCTGATTCGGAATGTTCTGGCGAGTCAACATCAATGCGGTCGGGCCATCGGTGCGGTGCAGCGCAGCGGCGAATGCTCCGGCGGTTTCCTCGGCGTCACCGGGGCGAATCACGTCGAGTCCCGGGATCACGCGGAGACCGCTCACGGTTTCGACCGGCTGATGGGTCGGGCCGTCTTCGCCGACGCCAACGGAGTCGTGCGTAAAAATGTAAATCACCGGCAGCTTCGAAAGCGCGGCCAAGCGAATCGATGGACGGACGTAGTCGGCGAAAACCGCAAACGTCGCGCCGCTCGCGCGGAAAATGCCGTCGTAGGCGATTCCGTTGAGGAGCGCGCCCATCGCGTGCTCGCGAATCCCGAACCAGATGTTCCGCTCGGCGTAAGCATCACGGCCGAAGTCACCGCTGCTCTTGATGTAGTTTTTCGTCGAGCCGTAGAGGTCGGCCGAGCCGCTCACGAACAACGGCATCGCTTCGGCAAGCGGTTGAAGGCAGGCTCCGCCGGATGCGCGGGTCGCGACCGCCTTGTCGGGATCGAATTCCGGGATCAAGCCCATCAGATCGGTCGGCGCGCCCTTGGCAAGCCCACTCGCAAGAAGTTCGGCGAGCTTTGGATTGGCCTCGCTCCAAGCCCCGTAAGTTTCTTTCCACTTCGCATGCTCGGCCAGCAGTTGCTGTTTGCGATCGGCGAAATACGCCTTCACCTCGTCGCTAACGAAAAACGTCTCCTCCGGCAGGCCCATGCCTTTCCGAGCTTCCTCGGCAAACTTGATTCCGCCCTCGCCATGACCCGCTGCCGTGCCCGCGACCTGCGGAATTCCGCGGCCGATCTCGGTCTTGCATTCGATCAGCGTCGGCTTGCCGTTTTTGCTCGCCTTCGCATCGGCGAACGCCTGAAGGATCGCGTCGAAATCGTGTCCATCGATCGTAACCGCGTCCCAGCCCATCGCGCGGAATCGATCCGGCGTCGATTCGCTCTGGGTCACGTCGGCCATTGCATCGAGCGTGACGTCGTTTGAATCGTAAAACAGGATCAGGTTGTCGAGCCCGACGTGCCCCGCAAAAGCCGCCGCTTCGTTCGCGACTCCTTCTTGAAGACAGCCGTCACCAGCGAGGGCGATCACGTGGTGGTCGAAAATCGTGTGGTCGGCCGTGTTGAATTTCGCCGCCGCCATTTTGCCGGAGACCGCGTAGCCGACGGCGTTACCGACGCCCTGACCGAGCGGCCCGGTGGTCGCCTCGACGCCTGGGGTTTCACCGAATTCCGGATGGCCAGGAGTTTTGGAATTGAGCTGGCGGAAATTGATGACTTCCTGAAGCGGAAGGTCGTAGCCGGAGAGGTGAAGCCAGCTGTAGAGGAACATCGAGCCGTGACCCGCGCTTAGGACGAAGCGGTCGCGGTTGAGCCATTTCGGGGCGTCTGGATTGAAGGTCATCGCTTCCCCAAAGAGAACTGCGCCGATCTCAGCCGCGCCTAACGGCAAACCAAGGTGCCCGCTCTTCGCCTTGTGGACGGCATCGAGTGAAAGTCCGCGAGCGGTGTTGGCGGCGAGGGCGAGAGTCTCCTTTTTCTGGGCGTCCATGGGTCGTGTGCGTACGTTTGTTGAGCCGAAAATCGGCGGGCGGCACGTTTTAAGCAGAGTTCATGCCTTTGCAAGAAACGGAATTGAAAGAAAAAAGCGTCAGATCAGAGGTAGACTTCTTCCTGTGTGATAGCATGAAGGCATGGCAATGCTTGATGACGTGGAAGAGAAAGCACTTCAGCTTTCAGAAGCGGACCGACGGAAACTGGTTCAGCGATTGGATGGTTCATCCAACCAGGAAACAGCCGTATTGAATCAGGATGTCGTTTCCGGGCTCATTTCCGCGTTGAAAACAGCGACAGTTCCGGAAGATGCGGACGGCGACGCTCGTTTGGAACACCTTTTGAAAAAGCACGTGAGTTGAGCGGACGTGAAGATTTTGATTGATACCAACGTTTTCCTCGATGTCGCGCTTCAACGGGCTCCTTTTGCGGCCGTCAGCGAAGCGCTGCTGAGGGAGTGCTCCAATGAGGGATTTCCAATGCTCTGTGCTTGGCATTCCGTGAGCAATCTCTGGTATATTCTGCGAAAGCAGTCAGGCCGCTCCATTGCCGAAAGCGTGGTTCAAGGAGTTCTCAAAGCGACGATTGTGCCGCGCTGCGGCTCCGCCGAATTTGTCTATGCGATCAACTTGAATATGCCAGACTTCGAAGATGCGATGCAGGCATCAGTGGCTCACTTCGCAGAGGCTGATTACATCGCGACACGCAACACGACGGACTTTGCCAACTCTCCCGTTGAAGCCCGGACCCCCGGTGATTTGCTGGCTCAAATTTAAGAGCATCGACTCGATTTCCAAATGCATCGTAGCCAATTCCAACCCAAAGGCGTAATCCCCGCCTGCCTGCTTCCGTTCACTGCGGATCTCGAGATCGACGAACCGTCCTACCGCAGCCACCTTCGGGATCTCGCGGCGGTCGACGGGGTGACGGCGATCACGGTAAACGGCCACGCGGCTGAGGTTCACGCGTTGACCGCGGACGAGCAGCTGCTGGCTTTGCGGATCGCGGTGGAGGAACTCGCGGATGGGCCGCCGTTGGTCGTCGGTGTTTCGGCTCCGGGGAGTTTCGAAGCGGCGAGGCTCGCGAAAATGGCCTCGGAAAACGGCGGGGACGCGCTGCTCGTTTTTCCGCCGGAAAGCATGACGCTCGGAGGTCAGCTGAGGCCGGAAATGGCGATCGAGCACTTCGCGTGGATCACCGACGCGACCGACCGACCGATCATCCTCTTTCAATATCCGATGTCGAGCGGGCTCGGCTATCCTCTGTCGACTTTGATCGAACTTTGCGAGCGCTTTCCGCAAATTGTGGCGATCAAAGACTGGTGCAACGACCCGGCTCTGCACGAGATCCACATCCGCGAGCTCCACGCGCTTGACCGCCGCGTTTCTGTCCTTTCAACCCACAGCGCCTGGCTGTTGAGCTCGCTGGTGCTCGGCTGTGACGGGCTTCTCTCGGGCGCAGGCAGCGTGGTCGCCAGCCTCCAGGTCTCGCTGTTTCGGGCGGTTCAGAACGACGATTTGAAGGCGGCTCGACAAGTCGCCGATCGGCTTTTCCCCGCGACACGGGCGTTTTACCACGAACCTCTGCTCGACATGCACAATCGAATGAAGGAAGCCCTGGTTCTGCTGGGTCGACTGCCCGCAGCGCACGTCAGGCCGCCTTTGATGAAGCTCCCTGTCGAGGAAATTCAGCAGATCGACGATTTAATTACGAAAGCCGGCCTGAAGTCATGAATTCCGTCCCGAAATCCTACGAAGTTCTAGATCGCGAGCCGCAGATCCCCAGCAGCTGCTACGTCGCGCCCTCGGCGGATTTGATCGGCGATGTGACCGTCGGCGAGGAGTCGAGCATCTGGTTTCAATGCGTTCTGCGGGCCGACATCAACCGGATCACGATCGGCTCGCACACGAATATTCAGGACGGAACGGTGATCCACGTCTCGGACCGCTACGAAACCGTCGTCGGCGATCGGGTCACGGTCGGGCACAAGGCGATGCTGCACGCGTGCCGGATCGAAGACGAGGTGCTGATCGGGATGGGGGCGATTGTGATGGACGGCGCGGTCGTCGGGGCTCGGTCGATCGTCGGCGCAGGCGCGTTGGTGACTCCGAGGATGCAGATTCCACCGGGATCGCTCGTTCTCGGGTCTCCAGCGGTCGTGAAACGCGAATTATCGAGCGAAGAACAGGACAAAATCAAAATCTGGGCGGAACGCTACGTGGCGACGACCCAAGAATACCTCGATCGTGAGCGTCGGAAGAACCAAGGCTAAATCACTAGACTTTAGCGGAAAGGTTTGCCTTCTTGAAGAAATTCTGATATCGCCAACGCCAGTTATGCGCACGCTAAGTCTCTCCTCTTTGCTCGCCCTCCTTTTAGTGCTTCTCGCACCGGGGACGTCCTCTGCTTTTCTCGGAATCGGGGGCGACAATCCCGATGCGGAAATCACCAAGGTTAAATACGAATGGCTCAACCTCGGAATCCGGTTCAAATCCGAGGATCCGATGATCAATTTTGAGCGTCGGCAACTGCTCTGGGGTTCCTACAAGACCGCCGATTATTACGCCAAAGCGGGAAAATATTACACGATCTTCTGGCGCTCGAAGGATCGCTCACCTGGTCTTGTGGTTCGATTTGAATACCGTCAGGCCAACACCGAAGATGAAGTTCATGTTAAAGATGTGGCCGTCGACAACGTCAAACGACGGAACATCGCCAGATTTGAAGTGATCGGAGACGAATTTAAAGAGAACGGGAACGTCCTTTCGTGGCGTGTCTCGCTGGTTCGCGGCGAAGAAGTTGTCGCGACTTCCGAGTCCTTTCTCTGGGACTAATCCGGCAGTTGCCGGGCCCGGAACAGGGTGAAAAACGAAACCCAAAATCCCACCATCCTCGCCGGCCTTTTTCAGGACCTGGCTTGGGTTCGCGTTGCCGGAAAAGGCTGTTTTCAAAACAGTCCTCAACTCCGTGAATTCGCCGATCGACTCGCGGCCGATGGAGATCGGAAAATGGTCGTCGACCTCGAAGATTGCCCGACGATGGACTCCACTTTCATGGGCACGTTGACCGGGATCGCTAAGCGAGTTCTCCTCAATGGCCGGATGCAGGTGGTCAACGTGAACAAGCGCAATGCGCAGCTTTTTCAGAACCTTGGCCTCGATCAGATCCTCGATGTCGATTTCAACGGCTCGACTTGGAAAGTAGAACGCGAGCTAGTACGGGAAAACATAACTCGGGAGCTACGCGATACCGGATTGAGCAAGGTCGAGCATTCCGAGCACGTTCTTGAGGCTCATGAAGAGCTTTGCCGGGCAAATGCCGACAACGTTCCGAAATTCCGCGACGTGATTGACTTTCTGAAACAGGACCTCGCCGCCGCGAAAATCGGCGAACCCAAAGCGGACGAACCTACCTCGTGAACACGGATAGCGACGACCCTCGATCTAACCGATCGACCGGGCACGGACCTCGATGACTGCGTTGCCGTACCTGCTCATCGCCCTGCTTTTTCTGCTTTCGGCAGGGTTTTTCATTTTTCTTCGGCAACAGCACAAAACGATCGTTAGTATTCGCGAATCTCGCGATGCGATCGAAGGCGAAGAGCATCGGCTGTTCGATTTTCTGCATGGGTTAGGGCGTGCGCTTCAAACCGATTTCAGCGAGGCCAACATGCATCGCTACATCGTTGAAGGCATCATCCGTGTCCTCGAAGCCAACGGTGCTGCGCTCTACATTCTCGACGCATCCGGGAAGCGGCTCGTCCCCAAATTTGTCTCCGGCGGCTGTCCTCCATTGATCGCTCTGCCGGATTCGGTCATGGCGAGGTCAGAGGAAAAACCGAACGCGATGACGAGCTACATTCGGCTTCAGAGCATCGACGCTAGCCATCCGGTTTACGGTCAGCCGCTCGAAAATCACAAGACCCTGCGGATTGACGATCTCGGGACCTACCCAGCGTTCTCGGAGTCGATTCCAGACCTGCACGACGGCGTTTCGCTTCTGATCGGCCCGGCAGTTTACGCTGGAAAGCCGCTCGGTTTGCTCATGGTTGCTCGCCAGAAACCGAACCCGACTTTTTCGGACAACGACCTCGCTGTCTGCAACTCACTGACTGACCAATCGGCCTATGCGCTCGGCAGCGCGATGATCCACAAAGTCGCTCAGGACAAGAGTTTGCTCGACGCCGAGCTGCGCACTGCGAGCGAATTTCAGCGCATTCTTCTGCCAGCAGCTGCTCCGAAGTTTGGCGATTTTGAAATCGCTGGAGTCAACTACCCAGCCAAAATCGTCAGCGGCGATTATTTCGATTACGTCGAAGTGGATGAAGACCGACTCGGCATCGCGATTGCCGACGTTTCCGGCAAGGGCGTCCCGGCTTCGCTGATCATGGCCACCTGCCGAAGCGTCCTCCGCGCCTGGGCGCCCCGCGGAGCCTCACCATCGGAAGTGCTCAAGGTCGTTAACGAACAGATTTTTCCAGACATCCGTGAGGACATGTTCATCACGATGGCCTACCTCATCCTCAATCGGACACGCGATTCGGTTACGCTTTCACGAGCCGGGCACAACCCACCTTTTGTGTTTCGCAAAGACTCTGGAGAAGTCGTTGCGATCGAGCCGGTTGGGATGGCGCTCGGGATCGATAGCGGCGGAGTTTTCGAGCGGGTGATTAACGATTACGTCTTCGATTTCAAGGCTGGCGACGTGCTTTTTCTCTACACCGATGGCGTCGACGAGGCGATCAACCCGGAGGGAGACGAATACGGCGTCGAGCGCATCCGCGAGTTGCTCAAAACGTTTCACGACCACACTTCCGAAGGGATCATTTCGCGGCTTTCGGAGGATCTCCGGACGTTCGTAGGATCGCAGGATCAAAGTGATGACATCACCTTGATTGCGATCAAAAAGGGATCATAGTTCCCGCCCTCGCCGAGCAAGGCGAGAAGTAGATCAAGTGTTAGGATAAAAATGAGCACCGAAGAAGCAACCGTTAACGAAAACTCTGAAGCTCAGGAGTTGGAAACTCCCGCCGCTGAAGCTCAGCCCGCCGCTGAGCCCGAAATTTTGGAAAGAGAAGGAGCCGACGGCGACTCCGAAGATGCAACCGAAGCGTCAGCAGCTGCTGAGCCTGAAGCGCCGACAGAACCCGAAGATCCGATGGCCAAATTAAAGGCAGAAGTTGAAAAATGGCAGGACGCCGCCCTCCGCGGGAAGGCGGAGCTGGAGAACCTCCGCAAGCGCATGGCTCGCGAACGGACAGACGCGATCAAGTACGGAAACTCGGCGCTGATCGAGACGCTGCTGCCGGTGATCGACAATTTTATGATGGGCCTCGAAGCCTCGCGTCAGGAGTCGGAGCAGTCGATCGTGTTCCAGGGAATGCAGATGGTTTTCAAGCAGATTGAGGATTTTTTGTCTAACCAGGGCGTCGAGATCGCGGATGCCGAGCCGGGTCAGCCGTTCGATCCGAAAGTTCACGAGGCCGTTTCGCAACAGCCGAGCGACGAAGTCCCTGACGGGGCGATTTTGGCCGTGGTTCGCCGCGGCTACCGACTGCACGATCGGCTGATTCGCGCTGCGAATGTCATCGTCTCAACCGGAGTCGAAACTTCACAACCGGAAGCGACTGAACCCGAAACCGAAGCCTGATTATGGCCGAGAAACGAGATTACTACGAAGTGCTTGGCGTCGATCGCGACTCTGCGGCGGGCGACATCAAAAAGGCCTACCGCAAACTCGCGGTGAAACTTCATCCGGACAAAAACCCGGATGACAAGGGAGCCGAAGCAAAGTTTAAGGAGTTAGGCGAGGCCTACGAGGTACTCTCTGACGAAGACAAGCGCGCGGCTTTCGATCGCTACGGACATGCCGCATTTTCCCAGGGTGGATCCGGCGGCGGTGGCGGCGGCGGGATGGATCCGTTCGATCTGTTTCGCGAAGTTTTCAGCGGCGGCGGATTTGGCGATCTTTTTGGCGGCGGTGGAGGAGGCGGCGGCGGTGGTCGCAGAAAACGCGGCGGCGGGGGACCTCAAGCGGGCGCAACGCTTCGATACGACTTGGCGATCACTCTCGAAGAAGCAGCCTTCGGCGCGAACAAGGAAATCCGAATCGAGAAGTACGATTCTTGTGGTACCTGCAAAGGATCCGGTTCGAAATCCGGAAAAACCAAGACCTGCTCGACTTGCGGCGGCCAGGGCCAGGTGGTCAGCTCCCGTGGGTTTTTCCAAATTCAGCAGACCTGCCCGACTTGCCAGGGAACTGGTCAAACCTTGAGCGATCCGTGCTCGAAATGCAGCGGCGAAGGCCGTGCGCTGAACAAGTCGACTCAGCGGTTCACGATCCCTGCGGGCATTCGCGAAGGCCAGCAGCTGCTGTCGCGAGGCGGCGGCGAGGCGGGAGTTCGAGGCGGTTCGCATGGCGATCTCAAGGTCGTGATCCACATCAAAGAACACGACGTTTTTGAGCGCGATGGCGACGATCTTTACAGCGATCTGTATCTCAATTTTGGCGAATCGGCTCTCGGCGGTGAAATCCGCGTTCCGACGCTGGAAGGCGGTCGGACGATCAGCATTCCGCCCGGAACCCAGAGCGGTCAGACGATTCGCGTGTCGGGAGGCGGGATCGTGCGGATGGAGACCGAGCGGAAGGGCGATCTTTGTCTTCACGTCTCGATCGAAGCGCCGTCTGACTTGAATCGTGAGCAGTGCGATAAACTAAAGGAATTCATGGAGACGCTGAAGCCGAAAAACTGGCCGGATCAGGAAAAATTCATGAAGCGCGCTGCACGTTTCTTCAATAAATAAGCCGCCAAGGCGATGAGCTCGCGAAATCGATTCTTCATCCCAGCCGAAGCTTGGCGTGGCGATGAGGGAAGTCTGAGCGGCGACGAAGCGAAGCACTGCGCCAGAGTTTTTCGGCATCGCGTCGGTGACGAGATCGAGGTCTTCAGCGGGCTCGGTGAATTCTCGGTAGCGCGAATTGTTGGGATCGAATCCAGATCCGTCTGGATCGAACGGCTGAGCTCTGAACGGCAGGCCGCGTGTCCGCCGATCACGCTCGCCGCCTCGCTTTTGAGGGGCAAAAATTTCGAAACGATCATTCAGAAAGCCTGCGAAATCGGAGTTCGCGAAATCGTTCCGCTGGAAACGGACAATTGCGTTGCGCGGGTCGACTCGCGCGAGGTTTCGAAGAAGCTTTTGAAGTGGAAGCGCGTTGCGATTGAAGCCTGCAAGCAGAGCGGGCTGACCTTCCTTCCAGAAATTCGCGAGCCGAGATCGCTAACGAGTTTCGCGGATGGCGACGGGGCTGATCTGAAACTTGTCGCGGCTCTTTCGGATCGATCTCGTTCGTTGCGCGAAATTATCGACGGAGAGAATTCGGTCAGCGTCGCGATCGGGCCAGAGGGAGATTTCAGCCCTGCGGAACTCGAGTTTTTGCGCGAACGCGGCTACGCCGAACTCGATCTGGGTGCGACCACGCTGCGTGCGGAAACCGCGGCGATTCACGCGCTGTCGATCCTCGTCTACGAGCTGGCTACGAGGACCGCCACTGGTTAACGAACAAAAATGCCACTGGCATCATCGGGACGGCGGTCAGGCCGAAACGTAGGTAAGTCGGATGCGGTGCCTGGCCAAAACAGACGACGTTCAGCGAAACGCCGACGATGCAGGCAGTGCCAATTACGAAAATTCCCAGCGGCGAAATCTGGTGACTTCCCGTCATGCTCAGCGAGCCGGACAGACCGAAAAACCTGAGGGCGAGCATCGCGAGAATTACAATCGAGACGATCGAGATATCCCCGAGAGCTGGAATCATGATCACTGCGTCGTAAATGCCGTGCGCGCAGACCACGATCAGAAATGTCGCGATAAATTCTTCCCAGTGCGATTTGGGAAAACGTATCATCCGGAAACAAGCGAAACCGATTAGCCCGGTCATCGACATGTGGAGGAAATTGGCAGTCAAAAATCTGCCTACCGCGACGTCCTGAGACCCGACGCCGCGATTGAAGTAGGCGATGTTTTCTTCAAGCGCAAAGCCGAGGCCAACCATCGACGCGACGATCAGGACCTCCATTTCGGATCCGCGTTTCAGCAAAATTGGAACCAGCGGAAGAAACAGGAGTAGTTTGATCGTTTCTTCACGCAGTCCGATGCCAGCGATGCAGTAAATCAGGCCAGGAACCAATTCGTGACTCCGGGTCATGGATTGGAAAACGTCTTCCTGAAGAATTACGGCGAAAAGAGTTAGGACTGCGCTGATCGCTCCGAGCAGAACGGCGCTGAAATAGAGCGCGAGCTGTCCGCGCCGGAAGCCGCTGAGTTGGCCGATGATGACAAACCAGACGGCTGCGACGAACAGGCCAAGTCCGACGTAAACCGGCTTGTAGCTCTCCCGGGAATAGGCCAGAACGGATTTCAGAATCCCGCCGATGTCCTTCAGAGCGATTCGTGCATCGAGAAGAGTTCGGGTTGAAGCGGCGCGGGTAACTTCGGGATCGGCCAGCAGCTGCTGGAGTTCTTCCTCCTGCTTCAAGTGTCGGGAAATCAGCTCGTCCGCCGCGAATTCGGACGGTCGGATTCGCAATTCGCTGCGAAGTCGATCGAGCCCCTCGGGATAATCTCGACGGCGAATCAAGAGATCGCCGAGCAGTTCGTTGGCGAAAGGCGCGTCTGGAAACCTGGTTTGAAGCTCGGTTTGGCGCTCAAAACCGGCCTCCGGATCATCACCGAGGAGAGCGGCTGCGTACGCGCGGAAAAGTTCGAGTTGGTCAGCCGGGAGCGCGGATTCGTCCAAGAGAGAAGTCACCCATTCGTAGGGGTCGAAGCGAAGGGCGTCCCCTGAGGCCTTGATCGGAGCGCGGTTTCCTTCACCGAAGATTCCCTCCAACTGCCAACCGTTCATGCGGGCCATTACGAGAATTTCAGGAGCTTCCCGAATCGCCTCCGCCATCGCCTCGGGATCCGATTTTGCCTCAAGGGCGATTTTTTCTAGCCGGTTCGAGCCGGTGTTTCGACCGACGAGAGCCCAAAGGAGGACTGCGAAGGCGACGCTGACGAGGATGATCGCGGAACAAGCGCGGATCAGGAAATCGCGGTTCCTCGAAAGTGAAAAGAGCCGTTGGCGAGAAAGTCCGAGCATGAAGAGAAGGGAAGGCGGTTAGCGAGGAGTCTGAAACGAGGGAAATTCGCGATTCTGAGATGATTTGCAGATTTGTATCAAATTTATGAAAATAATAATTGCTCCGATGGCTCAAAACCGCTAAACCTTGGGTCAACCCCGCCGACTCATGGACTCAAACCATTCCACTACCGATCTCGATCGTCCATTCACGATTCTTGCTACTCCAAAAGGACTGGTTTTGTCGACCGCAAACGGGCAGTTTTTGCTTCAAACCACGGTCAGTGATTTTCGTCGGGAAATCGCTCCGGAAACCTTGCTCGGGATCACGGATTCCGACCCGAGAGCGCTCTCGATGCAGGCGCTCAACCTTATCTAGGCGGGTTTCCCGAGTTCCGCGAGAATCGTGCGGAACTGAAACGGCGTGAGATTCGGGATGGCTTCGCGCAACCGGGCAGCGATCCCGCTGACGTTTGGGCAGGCAAAACTCGTCCCGGTAAACGAGCGGAATTCGCCGTCCGGAACCGGAGCCTCGATGTAAATCCCGTTGGCTTCGATTTCGACGCGCTCACCAGATCGGTAGGTCAGCCCGAGCGGGTTTTCGAAATGCTCCATGTCGACGGCGATCACGTTCGAAGTTTTCGCCGGGTAGCCGATCTGATCCGGCTCGTTGGATTTGGCGACGACGACGATCACATTTTTGTAGAACGCGTCTTCAAGCACTTCGAAAACGCCGAGGTCAAACCGTCCGAGACCGGCGCTGAGGTTGATCACGTCCCAGCCTTCGTCGAGCGCGAGCTGCAAGCCAGCGATCAGTTTTTCGGGCGAGTTCCGTTGATTCGGATTCATCACTTCGACGCTGAACAGGTCGGCTTTCGGCGCGATTTTATGGATGATTCCGGCGCAGGCCGTTCCGTGGGCGACCGGATCGCGGCCATCGACGAGTCTCCGAACTTCCGCGCCGCCTTCGCCATCGTGAGCGATCTCGAAACTCGCCCTGAGACAGCCCTCAAGCGCCGGATGCCGAGAGTCGACGCCGGTGTCGAGCACGCCAACTTTCACTCCGGTGCCGGTGGCCTCGTCCAGCAGCTGCTGGACACGAGCGAGGTCGAACAGAGCGGAAAAACTCGTCGAAATCATGCCGCGTCGGCCTCGGATTCAAGCACGTTCGCCCAGGCCGCCCACTCCTGTTGCTCGAATTCCTCAGCCTCGTTCTGGTACATTTGTGAGAGCGCATCCCAGGTTGCCTCGAGCTTCAACATCGACTTTGGATCGCAGAGTTCGACGCGCTCACGCCACTCGGGGTTCAAGCCGATCGCATTGAGCGTCTTGGCTCGGTCTGCGGCGAAATCCGCGCGGAAATCCGGATCCGTGATTCGTCCGAAGACCGCGCGCTGGAATTTCCGCAGTTGCTCAAACTCCAGCGCGAGGCAGTCAGGCTCCCCCCCCAGCGGTTGAGGCTTAAAGAGTTCAAACGGCCGCTCAGCGCTTGGCGCGTGCGCGGGCCGATGCTTGTAGAAAATTTCGCGAGCTCGGTGGAGGTCGTTCATCACGAGATCGAACGGATGAAAGTGGCTGTCGCGCTCGAGGATGACGATTTCTGCGCTGGTTCGGCGCACGATTTCTTCGAAGAGATCCCAGACCGGCATCATAACCGGTTTACTGTGGCTGTCTTCCCACTTGCCGTCCATGAAATGGCCGCCAGCGAGGTGGAGCTGGGTGACTCGATCGAGCGGGTAGCGATCGAGAAAATCGATCGGATCATAGCCGTGGTTATGGGCGTTGTTGAAGACGTTGGTTACGTCGAGGAGGAAGCTGCAATCGCACTCTTCAGCGATCCGGGAAAAGAATTCGGGCTCGCTCAAAGTTGGGTTTGGAGCGCCAAAATGGTAGGTCACGTTTTCTAACGCAAAGGGTCGGCCCAGCGCTGCGCGAGCGGCTTTGTAATTTTGCGCGATCCACTGAACTGCGGCTTCCTCAAACGGCATGGTGAGGAATATCGTCAGGTCCTTGCCGTCGATTTCATGGAAGGCGAGGTGCTCGCTGAAAACTTCGATGTTGTGACGCCGCATGAACTCGAGCGTCGAAGAAAGATAGCTCGAGCTGAGAGGTTGGACGGTGCCGATCGACATGCTAATCCCATGCGCCACGGAGGGAAAAATCGACGTCGCTTCGGCCAGCAGCTGCTCGTTTGGATCGGAGTTCACACGCCGCTGGCGAATAATGTAGTCCTCGGTCGGGAGTTCGAGCAGATCGATGTGATCGCGATTCTCCAGGCAACCATCCTGAATCACGTAGCGATAAGCTAAGCCGACTCCATAGGGTCTTGTGTGAATGTCAGGCAGCATTTGGGGATGAAAAAAATGAACTGACGAGGCCCGAGCCGAAACTCAAGCCCCGCCAGAGGAGTTGTTTCAGTTAAGCTTAATGCGGGCAATAATTCCGCCAGCAGTTGCGTCGCCAGCAGTTGCGCCAGCAGTATCCATGCGGTGTCACTTCGTCCTTGGCTTCGCTGGACTTCGCGCTCTTCGCGGAATCGAGGTTAGCCTTGACGTCTTCAGCAGGAACGAGGTTCTGCTCCAGTTGTTCGTCGGGGATGTTATAGAACTTCCCGTCCATACTTCTCAGGATAGCCATTTCGTTTTTCTTGGTTGTGGTTTTTGGTTACGTTTTTCTATTTGGCTTCCCTCCGTCATAGAATCCGCTGGTAGACCGCCGAAGACGCGACGCCGGAACGCGCTTGCGCTCGGGATCAGAAAAATCGCGATTATTTTTTCGCCGTCCGATTTTTGGACGCGCGTAGACCCGGGTTTCTGGATCAGCAGCTGCTGAAGACTCCTAAGGAATGCTCGTTCCAGACGTGAACGGCCCGAAGAACGGAAAAGGCCCGGCCGAATTTCCTCCCGACGCGTAGCCGGTGAAGGTTCCCGAGCCATCCGGCGCGAAATCGCAATTGAAGAAAAAGGTGCCGATGCCATCCAGGATCACGCCAATTTGCCCGTGGTGAAGATCTTGATTCCAGGTGTAGGCGCTGATGACTCCAGTGATCGGGTCGGGATTCAGCGTGTAGCTTCCGAGTGGATTGGCGGGATCGTTTGCTACGCGTTCATCCGCGGTAAACGTCATCGTCAGGCTCTGATCTGGGTCGCTCGAAGTGAGGGTCAGGTCAAAAGTCAGGCCGTTCAGCGTCTCCGGGACCGGAGAATATTCGACTTCTACGAGATTGAAGAACTGCTGATCGTTCCCGGCTGATTGCGGGGTCACGTCGAAATCCGCAGGAGGTGCCGAGGAAAGAAATTGGACGTCCGTCGATTGCCAGTTCGTTAGGACTGAGCTGTTGAAAGCGGTGAACTGAGTGAAAGGCCGAGGCAGATAATTTAGAACGTATGAAGCTGGTGCCGCGGACACATCGAGCTGCTCCTCGGTGTCTCGTACGACCGGCAAACCCCACGCCGTAGGGTCGAAACCCTCAGCAGCTGCTCCGACTCGTACGATCGTCACTTTGTTGATCGTGACCGAACTTGCGGGCTGACCGCCGATCGCCTGGACCACGTTCAATCCTTCGACCACCCTGCCAAAGACCGAATGCTTCTTATCGAGAAAATTCGTCGCCGCCAGGGTAACGAAAAGCTGGCTGCCGTTCGTGTCCGCGCCGGAGTTCGCCATCGAAACGAAACCAGCGCCGTGGTGACCGACATCGGGATGGAATTCGTCGCCAAATTGGTATCCGGGACCGCCACTCAACGTGTTCGTCGGCGATCCGAATTGGATTACGAAACCTGGCTCAGCTCGCGGAATTTTCAGGCCATCGTAGAACGGCTCGTTTGAAATTTCGCCATTCTCGGAGTCAACCCAAGCGCGAGTTCCCTCCGCAAGACCGACAAAATTTGCCACCGTTTTGGGTGTGCGCGCGAAATCCAAATCAATTGTGAAAGCGCCGCTCGTCGTTTCCACACTCGCATAAAGTCCGTCAGCAGCCGGAACCGCAATCGCCGCCGAAGAAAGCAGGAGGACTGCGGTCGAAGCGAGGGCGTGCCAGAAGCAGGAATTGTTTTTGGGCTGCATAACGGAAAATTGACGGGGCCGAGTTGTAACCCTTCTTTCAATCCATTGTCAATGCACTGCGAAACGTGACTGTTTGCGAACGCGTTGACGCCATTGATTGCCTCAGCTAAAGAGTCACGGCGGGAGGCGACAACGTAGCCCGCAAATTCCCATGCCTGATTCAATCGCAAAATCCGTTGGCGATGAGCCGCTGCCCTCGTAAGCCGAAGTCTGATGCGCTGTCCTGCCTGCACGAATCCGATGACGCGAGCCGAGCCGGAACCTGGAGTTTCCGTTTGGGAATGCGAGGCTGAGCACGGTCGTTGGGTGCCGTCCTGGGTTTTTGCGAACTGGCTGGCTCGTCAGGAAAGCGGCAGGCGGCTTTTTGATCAGGAGCCTGGCGGCGAATCGGATGAAAATTGTCCGGAATGCGGTGGCAGGCTTGAAAACTCGAATGCGGGCCGAGCGCTGGCTTATCAAATCGGGCATTGTCGGCGCTGCTGCGGAATCTGGCTGAATGCGGATCAAAACCGGACACTGCGCGGAAAAAAACTGATGGCAGAGCTGGACGCGATTTTCGGGACGGTCCAACGGCGTGCTGAGGATCGGCTCTGTTCGGCGGGAGCCCAGAACCAGCGGCTGCCGGAGTCGACGGAAGATGAATCTGGTCAGGACTTCAACAACCGAATCATCGAGAAGAAGCCATTTTTCCCGGTCTCCAAGGATCTCCTCACCTATTTAAAGCGTTACGGACGTTCGTGCGAACTTCCACGAATCTACGAAGGATTGACCGAGTTTGTCCGGGCGTTTCCCTGCATGGATCCGGACGGAAACGACACGCTCTGGCAGACCGTCTCCTACGAACCTGCTCGCCAGGCAGAACTCGGCCGGCATCTCTGCCGAATTTATTCCGAGCTGAAAACCGGGGATCCAGGCCTGATCGAGCACCTGAGAATCGAAAGAGTCGACTACTGTGATTTCGGAAACTCGAAACCGTTCCGAGTCAGAGTCGTTAACGAATTCAACGACAACTACGACCATTTTTACGTCAAAGTTCCGGATGCTTCGCGAGTCTACGGTCTTGAACTGGAGCACATTCTTTCGCCGAATCTGACCAACTACCTCGTTCACGAACACACCCTGATCGAGGAGCACATCGCGGGCATTCCGGGCGACGTTTTCATTCGAGATCACATCTCGACGCGCCGATTTAACCAGGTCCGCGTCGCCAAGGAATTCGTAAAATTCAACGAGCGCTGCTTCATTCGACTGCTCGGCGACATGCGCAGTTATAATTATGTGGTCGACATCACGCCGGATTTTGAGGAGACGCAGTTTCGCGTCCGTGCGATCGATTTTGATCAACAATCGTTTGAGGGCGGCTTCCGGATTTATCTGCCTCAGTTCTATAAGGAAAATGCCGGGGTCCGCGATCTCTGCATGGCGCTTTTGAATTATCCGACGATTCGGCAGTACCAGTTGGAAGAGCGAACGATGGTCGCTCGACGAATCGCGGCTGAGCGGACTCGTTTGGACGCGATGTTTGAGTGCATGCGAAAAGATGAGATCTCAACGTCGGAAAAAACCGCGGAGCTTGTCGAAGGTCTGAACGAGTATCACGAAACGAACGCGTTCACGGGGCTGGAGACGATGGGCGAGGTTGTGCGGCGAAATATCGAAGTCGCGATTTCCAAGGCGAACGGAAATTCCTAGCCAGCCGCTCAAATGAGCGTCACTGTTCAAAATGGCGCTTACCGATCTCTCCGAACTTCAGCCTCTAAAAGGTCGCGGCGCGGCGGAAAATCCTGGAAATCGGTTTGAGCAGATGCTGGTCGAACTGGATCCGGATGCGATCGAGGATTTGCGGGTTTCGGATCCGGATTTCGAGATTCGGAGGCCGAAGACGGTCTTTTTTCGCGACGATTCGCAATCGATCATTAGCCGGAATTCGAGCCCGGATCTGGGGTTCGATGCGAGTTTGAATCCGTATCGCGGCTGTGAACATGGCTGCAGTTACTGCTATGCTCGGCCGTATCACGAGTATCTCGGTTTCAGCGCGGGGCTGGATTTCGAGACGAAAATCATGGTGAAGGAAAACGCGCCGGAGTTGCTTGAGCGCGAGCTGAGTTCTCCGAAGTGGACGCCGCAGACTCTGGCTTGCAGCGGCGTGACCGATTGTTTTCAGCCGGTGGAGCGGAAGCTCGAAATCACGCGGCGTTGTCTCGAGGTTCTCGCCAAATTTCGAAATCCCGTGACGGTTGTGACGAAAAATCATCTCGTGACGCGCGATATCGATCATCTCAAGCAACTCGCGGCGGACGGGGCCTGTTCGGTGGCGCTTTCGATCACGACTTTGGATCCGAAATTGGCGGCGAAACTGGAACCGCGCGCGTCGAGTCCGGAATATCGGCTCCGTGCGATCGAAGAGTTGTCCGCAGCGGGAATTCCGACCGTGGTCTCGGTTGCGCCGATCATTCCGGGGCTGAACGACCACGAAATTCCGGCGATTCTGTCAGCAGCTGCTGAACGCGGGGCGACGCGGGCTTTTTACGTGATTCTGCGTCTCCCGCATGGCGTTTCGGAGCTCTTCATGGCGTGGTTGGATCGGCACGAGCCCGGGCGTCGCGAAAAAATCGAAGGGCGGATCCGCGAGATGCGCGGGGGCCAGCTGAACGACAGCACTTTTAAAACGCGGATGAAGGGAGAGGGGGCGTTGGCGGCGGAAATCAGCGCGCTTTTCCGAGTCGCAGCGCATCGAGCGGGTCTCAATCGGGATCGGATCAAATTGAACACGGATTCATTCCGAAAACCCGGCGGAATTCAGCTCCAACTTTTCTAATTGAGTGTCACACTTTAGTTCTTCGGAAAAAGCATAGTAACAATAGACAGGCTTAAGATCATCCTCTATGGATCGACCCCTGTTTTTTCAGAATTCGAAAGCTATGTTAAAAAATATCCTTTTTTCCCTTTCCGCCATCGGCCTCATTATTGCTCTGAGTGGATGTGATCAATCCGGCAGCAAAAGCGACGGCGATGAGCCCGAAACTGCAGTTGCTCCGCCAATCAGCGCGAATGTGATCGCGGTGATTGATCTCGACCTGATTGCGCAACGCACCGGGTCCGATCAGAAGATTCAAGCGGCGCTGACTCAAGCGCAGAACCAAATCAATCAACAACTCGGGGCGATGCGCCAGAACTTCCAGACGCAGGTTCAGCAGGCGGCGGTGACAGTGCAGAACCGAGTGAATCAAGGAATTGCCGGCCCGAATGAAGTGGCTTCGCTTGAGAAGGATATTGCAAATCTCAACGTTCAGCTGCAGCGCGAACAGCAAGTCGGCCAAAATAAGTTGAGCGAGGCTCAGATTAATTTGATCAACTCGTTTAAGAATCAGGTTCGCCCGATCGTCCAGCAAATCGCTAGAGAGCGTGGCTACGGACTGGTAATCACGAAGAACGAGACCGTGATTTACACTTACGACCAAGCGCATGACATCACTTTGGAAGTGATTACTCGGATGACGACTCCAGTTGTCCCTTAAACTGAAATTCTAACCTAATCCTCGATACAAACCGAATTTTTACCTCTCTCCGATCTATGAGAAAAAACACCAAACTGACTGTCGTGACGATCGCTGGACTTTTCCTTGCGCTCGTTGGTTTCCAATCAATTCAAGCCCAAGGCGAAGACGCCGCTACCACGCCCGCCGCGCCTGCTGCCGAGCCTGGAACTGGAGCTGATGCAGCCGCCACTCCTGCCGTCGATCCCGCCGTCAAAGCACCGACGCTTGACGAGGTCAAAGCGCAGTGGAACAAGAATCTCGTCTGGGTTTCGTTCATCGTTGACGATGGCCGTGTTGCCTCCCAGCGCGACTACTTCGGAGCCTTCGATAAGGCGGATTTCGACACCGTTGTCAATGGCGGAGCCAAAGGCATGGTCAAGGTCCAGCAGGTCTTCTACTACAACAGCGCAACTCGCCAGTTTTCGCGTTTCGACGCGGCGCAAGGCGGCCAGATGCCTCTTCTCGGAAAGAGCGGTTATTTCCGCCCGGAAAGCATCATGCGAATCGTCCCGCTCAACAACGAGTTCGTTGAGCGCCTGGCAGTTCAGATGTTCCTTGATGTTAAAGGCGTGAAAGACTGATCGAGTCTTTGATAGCCTGAGATAAATTAATTTCTCTAAACCGGCGGCGCTTCTGGCCCGCCGGTTTTTTTGTTTTCAGGGAGCCGCTAATCTTGAAAAATGAGCAGGAAAACTCAGCCGTTGCGAGCTACTACGATGAACTCGACGAATTTTATCGAGAAGCCTGGGGCGAGCGGCTTCATCACGGTCTCTGGCTCAGCGGGCGGGAATCGCTTGGCGAGGCGCTCGACAATCTTGAGGAGCTGATTTTCAACCGCGCGGAGATCCGGCCAACCGATCGAATTGTCGATATCGGCTCGGGTTACGGCGGTCTCGCCCGGAAAATCAGCCAACGATTCAATCCCGAGTCGGTCACCGGCGTCACCAATTCGCTACGCCAGTTTCAACGCGCCCTCGATTCCGAAAAGCAGGATTCTTCTTCGCGATGCGCCAGGTTCATTCACGCCGACTGGCTGAACAGCGGGCTTCCGGAGTCGGAATACGAAGTCGCGATTTCCGTCGAGTGCTTCTCGCACGTCGCCGATAAATCTGGATTTCTCCGAGAGGCCGCGCGGGTTTTGCGCCCGGGTGCCCGGCTTGTGATCGCCTGCTGGTCCGCGCCGCGCGCCGCACCGTCCTGGGCTCGGACTCTAATTCTCGAGCCGATCCAAAAGTCCGGCCGCCTCAACGGGATCCTTTCAGTCAACGAAATCGAGCAGCTGCTGGCAGAAAATGGCTTCACCGAGATTGAAGCCCTCGATTTGAGCCGGGAAGCAGCGCCGACCTGGACGAAAATGGCCCTCCGCCTGACAAAACTCGCCCTCACACAGCGCAAATTCGCCGGCGAACTCCTGAAGAATCCGATTCGCACGGCAGATCTCGCGATCACGACCGCAAAATTGATCCTCGCCTTTCGCCTTGGCTGGATCGGATATGAAATTTGGAAAGCAAAGTTTTAAAAATACGTGCTGAGACAACTCCGAAATTCATAAAAATATATATTCCCTTCGGTCTTGGTGGTTACCATGACTTCAGTAAATTTAAAATAACTTAAAAGCTTGAAAATTATAACAATCATGGATATTGTGCGGAATAGTCTGTCTCGACTTTTCGCACTGATATCCAAAATGAATGCTCCGCACTTTTCCGACGCTGCCAGCCAGCGCGCCGTCCGTATCGCCTCACGCAGAAAAACCGTTCGTCGCATCTCTGTTGCCGGTCTCGCGATCTGTTTGGTTGCTGGCGTTATCGCTGTCGAGGGCCCGCGTCAGGGAGGCCTGCTCTCTCGACTGGGCCTGGGAAGTTCCAAATCCGCTGATGTGCAAGCCGCCTCGCTGAGCGATGACGAGTTCAAAGCGGATCTGAACAACCGCCGCCGCGGTCTCCAGTTCACGACGGGATTCTATGAATTTGACGACGGTCCCGAAGAGGATGTCCGCAAAGGCCGGAAGTCCCGGAACGAAATGGCTTCAACGACGGCTCCATATTTTGCCGCTGACTATTTTGAAGATCGCGACCTTGCAGCTTCCCAAGGCTTCTTCGGATTCTGGGCATCCGTTCAACTGGGCGGAAAAGACGATGAAGCTGGCCGCGAAGGCGGATCCGGACTCGCAAACCTCGCTAGCGAGGCCGTTCCCAACTTCCAGCGAATAAACCGGATGCGCACCAGCAAAGAGCGCTCTTCGGATTCAGATCGCGAGCCACTGCTTTCCCGGATCTTCGGCGCTCATCAAAACGAGCCGGCCTCCGAGCCGCCGTCATCCGCATCGACAGCTTCTCCAGAAGGCTCCATGCCTCCAGAGCCTAAGACAGGCAAAGGAGTTGGCGGCCTGCTGAACAAATTGTTCGGTCGATAAAAAACCACCTGCATTTTCCCGCAGACGGGCTTCGAGATCGCCTCTCGAACGTCCGTCTGTTTTGCGTTACGTGCCCCAGAGGTGGCTGATGTCGATGATCTTCCAGCCGAGCCCCCGATTCTCCATCAACAGCAATTTTCCCGAGCCCTCGACCCAGTGTTTCTGGTGGCCGATGTAGATCAACGCTTGCTGCCCGTCCTCGCTGAGCCCGACGCGCGAAAATTCCACATAACCTTGTGAACTCGGATTATTTCCGTAATACTCGGTCCAGCCGCCGTGGCCCGGCGTAAGGGATTTGGCGAGACCTCCGTTCCAATCGACCTCCATCACAGAAGGCAGACCCGACCTGGGCATCAGGCAGTGCTGCTGGAGCTTTCGCTGAAAACTGACCAGCGTCGAGTCCTCCAGACGGCTCATCGACACCCAGGGATCCTGGCTGAACGACGGAGTTTTCGTCTGAGGGTTGAGGTGGACGAATTTCCCCGGTTCGAGCATTACGAGCGCCGCCGCTGCGATCTTGGCGACCTCGATCTCCTCCTTCGGCCATTCCGGCAATGGCGGTAGCGGGACGGGCTTCTCGACCGCCTTACCGTCGTTGATTCCGGGAGTGACGCATCCGGTAAGCGGCAGCAGCCCGGAGCTGAGAAGGAAAATCGTCGCCACTTTCTGAAGGCATGGAAGAATCTGGTTCATTCGCGGAGTGTGAAGGGGATTTGCGCCGCTGACAAGCCTGGCCGCGAGCCCAATTCGGTCGACTTTCGCTTCAAGCCTCGCCAGAATGCTTCCATGAACCTGCTTTCGCGCACCGGCAGCTGCTGGCTGACATTTCTAGCCTCCACTTCGATCGCTTACGAACACGGCGCGCCGCCGCCGGAGGATTTTGAGATGCCCGCGCCGCTCACGCTCGCGGAATCGTTGGCCAGTTTCGAAGTCGCCGAAGGCTGGAAACTCGAGCTCATCGCCGCTGAGCCAATGGTGTTAGACCCGATCTTTCTCGATTTTGGTGAGGACGGAAAAGTCTGGGTTGTCGAAATGGCCGACTACCCACTTGGACTGACTGGAAACAACGATCCTGGCGGTCGTGTTCGGTTTCTCGAGGACTCAACCGGGGACGGCAAATTCGACCGGTCGACGCTTTTTCTGGACGGCCTCAATTTCCCCACCGGAGTCAAAGCATGGCGGTCAGGCGCGATCGTGATTGCCGCTCCCGAGATTTTCTACGCGGAAGACACCGACGGCGACGGCGTTGCCGACAAACGCGAAGTTTTGTTCCAAGGATTCAGGGAAGGCAACCAGCAGCATCGCGTCAACGGTCTCTGGGATGGCGGCGACGGCTGGCTCTACCTCGCGAACGGCGACAGCGGTGGTGAGATCGAAAGTATCAAGACTGGCGAGAAAATTGACCTGGGAAATTTCGATCTCCGCATCAAACCGGACACCGGCGAAATGGAGCGCGTCACGGGCCGCTCGCAGTTCGGCAGAGCGCGAGACTCGCTTGGAAACTGGTACGGCTGTAACAATTCGAA
The DNA here is from genome assembly GCA_047620505.1 of Verrucomicrobiales bacterium. Classification (GTDB taxonomy): domain Bacteria; phylum Verrucomicrobiota; class Verrucomicrobiia; order Verrucomicrobiales; family DEV007; genus JBLHKS01. The sequence continues at coordinate 101,602 of JBLHKS010000002.1, forward strand.
GCCACTTTTTCAGTTCGTGTTAGAGGACAGCGATCTCCGTCGAAATCCACACGTCGAGTTTCCCAATCCGGTTCACCAAGTTCCAGAAGATCCCTACGCGCCGCGAGTTTTTCCGATCAGCAAACCCGCGCTCCGCTACAACGATCCGCACGCCGCGAGCCGGATCACCTCGGCCTGTGGCCTCGCGATCGAAAACGACATCGCCTACGTTTGCGAGCCGGTTCACAACCTCGTTCATCGCCAGCAGTTGCTGAAAGGCGGCGGTGTCGCTCGTACCAGTCGGCGCTTGGAATCTGAGGCTGATTCGGAATTTCTCCGCTCGAGCGACAGCTGGTTTCGGCCGACTTCGGTCCGCTTCGACGCGGATGGCGCCGCTTGGATCACCGACATGCATCGTTTCGTGATCGAACATCCGGAATGGATTCCGGAGCCCTGGCAGAAGGTTCTGGATCTCCGCGCCGGTGCCGATCGCGGCCGAATTTATCGAGTGGTTCCGCCTGAACCCAGCTCCACGCCGGTTGAAAGATCGCCAGAAATTCCCCTTCTGGTCCTTGCCCAATCGAGTTGGACTTCCGGGGAGAATTTCGCGAATTTCGCGCTCGAGAATTCTGAAGATCCCTACCTGCTCGCCGCCGCGATGACCGGGCTCATCCCGCATCTCGACGCCGTCGTGGACACCGCGATCGAGGACAAATCGCCAGCCCTCGACCGGCTCATGCCCTACCTCATCGCCACGGCGCTTGGCGAAAAGAACGAAGCCGCAGTGGAGCGACTTCTCGACACCGACCGCTTCTCTGCCTGGGCCGCGCTTTTCGCCAAACCCGTCAAACTCAGCCCTGAAATTCAAGCCCGAGTTGACGCCGCCAATGCGATCATCGAACGCGCGCGAACGCAGGCAAAATCCGGTGACGCCGCTGCAATCCAGCTTCTCGCCCGCCGCAAATCCGATCTCCAGGCCGACACCGAATTGCTCCTGAGTTTTCTAGGCCCGCAGCACCCTGACAAGCTCCAAAAAGCCGCTGTCCGCCGCTTGCGCGATCTCGGAGCTGGCGAGCAGCTGCTGGCCGGTTGGTCTGGGTTTCTTCCGGAACTCCGCCGCTCCGTCCTCGCCGCCTGCCTTGAAGATCGCGACCTCGCGACGAAGCTCCTCGACGCAATTGAAGGCTCCGCGATCGATCCGCTTTCGATTGACGCCGCCAGCCGTGACCGCCTAACGCGCTACCCGAACAGCGCCGTCCGCGTTCGCGCGAAAGGCCTGCTCGCGAACCTCGCCAATGCCGACCGCGCTGCCGTGATCGAAAAATTCCGCCCGGCGCTCGAACTCGAAGGCGACATCGCCCGCGGTCGCGAACAATTCACGCTTCTCTGCTCCGCCTGCCACAAAATCGGCGAAATCGGCCGCACTCTCGGCGCTGATCTCAACGCGCTTCGCGATCGGTCCGGCGAGGCGATGCTGATCTCGATCTTCGATCCGAATCGTGCAGTCGAAGACAAGTTCATCGTCCAAACGCTGGAGCTGAGCGACGGCCGTTCGGTTGTCGGAATGATCCAGGGCGAAGTCGGCGAATCCGTGGTTGTGCAGCTGCTCGACGGCTCAACCCAGACGATCCAGCGGGCCGAGATCGCGAGTCTGAAAAACTCCGGACGCTCCGCGATGCCCGACGGCATCGAGGCTGCCTTGGATCCTCAGAAATTGGCCGATCTGATTGCGTTTTTGCAGTCAGCCAATCCTACGAATTGAACCCGGCACGATCGCTTCGCCAGTGTCGGCGCTTTTCAGCGCAGCGAAGCACAACTCGAGCGATTTCAGATTTCCGCGAGCGCTGTTGTTAGGCTCGCGGTCTTCCTCGATCGCGCAGAGCATCTCGCCCATCGCCCCTTCGAATCCGGATTCAAACCAGCAGCCCTCCAGCGGGACTCGGCACTGCCCAGCTTCGAGGAAAACTTCCATCTCGGGCTGATCGTTCAAACCCGGCCCGCGACTGCGCAAGGTCCCCTTCGTGCCCACGACGGTCGTCACGTCCTCCTCGCCCAGTTTCGTGTGAGCGTTGAAGCAAAGTCGAGCCTGCGCCCCGTCAAAGTCCACGATTGCCGAAGCGATCGCAGGCGGGCGAAAGACTTGCTCATCGAATCGCAGCGCCGAAGCAAAAACCCGTTTCGGCTCCCGGCCCTTCATGAGCGAGCTGACGCAATCGAACCAGTGAACGCCGAAATCGTAGAGGACCAGGTGGTGGATTTTCTCAAATTCTTCGTTACCCGAAATCCAAGTCTGATCCCACTGCAGATTCAGATCGATCGACGTCACTTCGCCGATCAAACCGGTCGCGACCGCGTTCCGAAAATAGCTGAAATGAGGCGCCCATCGGCCGTTCTGATTCACGGCGAGCTTCACGCCTTTCGACTCCGCCAGCTCCAGCAGCTGCTGGCCATCATCGAGATCGGTAACGAACGGTTTCTGGCTCAGGACGTGCTTCCCAGCTTCAAGGCAAGCCCGCAAGATCGGCAGACGTTCCGCTGGATGCGGCGTGACGTCGACCACCTCAATGTCGTCCCGATCGAGGATCGCTCGGTAGTCGCCGTAGACCTCCGCATTCGGGTAAAATTCATCACGCCGCGCCTCCGCCTTGGAACGAGTCCGACTCATGATCGCAGCCACCTCGAACCCGCATTTCTTGTAGGCCTTGAGATGAAATTCGCTGATCCCGCCCGTGCCGATCATCGCAATTTTCGGCCGATATGACTTCGGGCGCGGCGGCTTGTAGTCGATCGCTGGCGGGGCGATTTCGTTAACTTTCTTGGTCGGGCTCAACCCGTAATCATCGTTCTCTTCAGACATCGCTCAGTCCTCGGCCGGAGCTGATTTTTCCTTCCACCACTCGCCTTTGATCGTTTCGAGTTCTGCCGCGACCAGCTTTGCGGCCTCCGGCGGCGAGGCGGTCTTCACGGAATCGAAGTACTGCTGGAGCTGCAATCGATACTGCCCAGTCAACTCCGCTTCGCTGGATTTCGTCGCCGCTTGAATATTCGCGTAGCCCTCCTGATACCACCTTCTCATATCGAATAACGGCTTGAGGCCAGGATTGCTGGTGTCCGACTCCGGAGGCGGAGCTGGTGGGCGATTTCCGGCCTCGACTAATCCGATGTCTACCGCCAGCTGGTCAGCCAGCACAATTCGATTGGCTTTTCGGTTCGACGTTTCGGCCGGCTTCACGGTAAAGAGGAATTGCTCGCCCAACTGCTTTTCCATCGACGCAACCCGCGCTCCGATCTGCTCATTGTAGATTTTGACGTAATCGGTCCGGAGAGTCGCCAACTGGTCCTCAACTTCTTTAAGAAACTCAGCCTCTCGCTTCTTTGCGGCGATTTCGCCCTGACGCTCGACCTCAGCAAGCTCGTCCTTCCGCTCGATCATGTTTTTCGCATGCTCAGGATTCAGCGGAGCAAAAAGCGAGTCGCTTTCGATCACTGGTTCCTGGTTTTTTTGAGGCGGTGCGGTGGAAATTTTTTCTTTCGCTTTCGGCTCGTCCCCGCAAGCGGCGAGAAGCAGAACCAAAAAACCAGCAAGCGCGATCTTGAGAATTGGCATCGCTCAATCTGAGCCTTTGGACGGATTGCGCAACGATAGTCCGTGATTGCCTTTTGGATTTTCGAGACACAAATTGGGTGATGTCCGCAGCTCGATTCTCTCTTCTTTCTGTTCTTGCTTTGTTGATTCCAAGTTTAGCCAGCGCCGGCGGCTCATGCACTTGGGAAGACGCTGAACGCATCCTCGCTCAAGCTCCAAAGATTCGCGATCATCTGAAGGCGACGCTCGAAATCGAAGAAATCGGATCGGCGACACGCCTCGGCCGACATTTTGAAAACCTCGGAGGTGCGCGGATTGGTCCTTATGTTTTTGAGGCCAAACCGAAGGACGCTTCTGGCGGCGCGCAGTTCAATTTGGTGATCGAAACGGCGTACACATTTCTTGATGGCGCGGGCAGTGAAATCGCCGATGACGGTGAGCCCGAAAAGGCAGACGACGTTAAAGAAAAGTTTCTCAGCGCGCGACTCGAAGCAATTTCGAGCGCGGCTGGCGGCGGTGTTGGCCGAATTGAATTGAGCGAAGCGGACGCGAAGACGCGGAGTCGTTGGATTGGCGATCACTGGGGTGAAATCGAAGAGCGCGAGCAGCGCGTCGTGAAAATCGAGGTCGAAGCCGACGACGACCCAGTTTCCGGAGTCGTCGAGCGGCTTCATCACCCGCAGACCGGCTTGATCGAGGCGATCAAAATCGACATGGCGTTGAGCGACCACGGCGGAGTCAGCGAGCAGTTTTTCTTTTGGGACGAGGAGCTTTTCTTCGTACTCCGTCAGGACAGCCACTGGAAATTTGATCCAAAAAAGGAAGGCCGGACCATCGATCTCGTGGCGGAAGAACGATTCTATTTCGCGCAAGGAGGCGGCGTTTACCGAGCGCTCTCAAAGAAATATGAGGCGAACAGCGAAGAGGATCTCGACGCTGCGCGCGACGCCGCGAAGAACACACCGCTGGATTTCGAGGACGACAGGCCGGCGGAGCTCATCGCACGAGCTGCGAAATTGCTCGATGCCGTGACAGAGGCCGATATTCTCGCGATTTATCTGGCTGAGTAGGAGTTCAGGCGCTGAAAAGTCCAGGTTCAGCCGGTTGACTACTAGAGGCATCTGGCTAAGATGGCAGATCTGAGAAAAATCGTCGGCTCTGGTCGGCGAACGGAAAGCCACGGGTCTTAGCCCAAACCAAAGTTCCCATGAAACGAATCAGTCTTCTCACCTTCATTCTCATTGCAATCGCCAGCGTCACGAGCGCGGCAGAGCCCTACACAGGGATTGCAGCGGTCGTAAACGGCAAAGTCATCACCACTTCTGAAGTCCGAAATGCGGCTCAGGTGCAAGTCCAGATGATTGCGCTCCAAAATCGCGGAATGACGAATGCCGAAGCTGCGGCCATGATTGCCAAAATTGAGAAAAGCGCTCTCCAGGACTTGATCGATCGCGAATTGATTCTCGTCACTTTTAAGGAAGAGCTAGGAGCCACGATCGCCCGTCAACACGTCGACGAAGCCGTCAATCGCTTCATTCGCGAGCGGTTCGATGGCGATCGGACGGCATTCGTTAAGGAAATGGAAAAGAGCGGACTCAGCCTTCAGCAATTCCGCGAGATGCAGGAAGATACGATCATCATCCAGGCGATGCGCAGCAAAAATGCTGGAACGGGCGACGTCATCGTGACTCCGCAGGAGCGGCTCGAATTCTGGAAAAGCAACAAGGCGCTGTTTTCTTCGCCGGGCCGCGTGAAGATGAGAACGATCACAATTCCGAAGGAAGCCGATGGCAATCCGCAGTTGGCGTTCGTTGAAGAAATTCGCGGCAAGCTGACCGAGGGCGCGGATTTCGCGACGATGGCTCGGACGTATTCAATCGACAGCGCGGCGCAGAACGGTGGTCAACACGAAGAACTTGGCCCTGGCGATATCAACTCTGCGCTTGCGGAGGCTGCCTTTTCCATTCCGATCGAAACCGTGAGCAAAATCATCGACCTCGGCACTCATTACGCGTTGGTCTACGTCGATGCTCGCCAAGACGGTGCGATTGCCCCGCTTTCGGAAGTCGAGGACGAGGTTCATCGCCGCGTTCTCCAGAACAAGCGTCAGGAAAAGGTGACTCGCTGGCTTGAGCGACTTCGCCGTGACGCCAACGTTCGGATTTTCGGCTGATTTACTGCTTTTCGAAAACCAGCAACTGCTGAGTTTCTCCAGATGAAGATTCATCAGATTTTCGTCTCGCCAGAGCACGTTTACAAAGGCCGGCACGGGCAGGAGCCTGGGACTGAGCCGATGCGCGAAGTCGAAGAGGTCGAGTGCGTCGCGGGCAAAGGCTTGGTCGGCGATCGGTATTTCGATCTTGAGCCAGATTTCAAGGGGCAGGTCACTTTTTTCTCCCAATCGGTTTACGACGAGCTCTGTCGTGAGTTTGCCGTCTCCGATAAGCCGGTTTCAGTGTTTCGGCGAAACGTGATCGTCGATGAAGCCGATCTGAACTCGCTGATCGGCGAAGAATTCGAGGTTCAAGGCGTGCGTTTTTCCGGAAGCTGCGAAGCCGCGCCGTGTTACTGGATGAACTCAGCCTTTGCCGAAGGCGCGCACGAAGCGCTGAAGGGCCGAGGCGGCTTGCGCGCTCGAGTTGTGAGTGCCGGCGCGATTCGCGTTGACTCATGAATCTGAGTCAGCCGTTCGCCGCAGCGTTGATCGCTGGTGGCAAGTCGCGGCGGATGGGCGGCGTTGACAAAGCCTTGCTTGAATTTGGCGAAACCGGCGAGCCGCTCTGGCGAATTCAGCTCGGCAAACTCGTCGCGCTTGAGCCAGCGCAGCTGCTGATTTCTGGCCGGAATGATCTGGAATTCGAAGGCGCGGAGTGGGTTCCGGACGCGGTTGAAAACGCCGGGCCACTCGCCGGAATCGCGGCCTGCCTCGAAAGCTCGACTCAGCCGCTTCTCCTCTGCTTGGCCGTCGACATGCCGTCGATGCTGTCAGATTTTCTGACGCAGCACCTGCTCGCGCGTGCGGAACCGGATTGCGGCGTCGTTCCAATAATTGATGGTCGCTGGGAGCCGTTCGCCGCCGTGTTTCCCACATCGCTAGCCAGCCTCGCGCGCGAACGACTGGCTGGCGAAGACCATTCGCTCCAGGCATTTGTTCGAGAGGCCGAAGAGCGTGGACAAATCCAGACGCTTCAGGCAGAAAGTCAGCACGAACCACTTTTCCGGAATCTCAACACGCCTGAAGATTGGGCAGCTTACCGATGAATCTTCTTTCTCGACTCCTCCCAGTCGCAATTTTTCTGACGGCGTTGTCAGCAGCTGCTGAGCGACCAAACATCGTTTTCATCTACATCGACGACATGGGCTACGCCGATCCTGGTTGTTTCGGTAACCCGAAAATGAAGACGCCTAACATTGATCGGCTCGCCGACGAAGGGTTGCGGCTGACGAATTATTATTCGAACTCGCCGATCTGCTCGCCGTCGCGCGTTGCCGTCACGACCGGCCAGTACCCGGCGCGATGGGGGATTCATTCCTATCTGAATTCTCACTCCAGAAACAAAGATCGCGGGATGAAATCCTGGCTCGACGCAGCCGCGCCCACGACGGCGAAAAAGCTTCAGGCGGCCGGCTACGCGACCGCGCATTTCGGAAAATGGCACATGGGAGGCGGTCGCGATGTCGAGGAAGCTCCGCTGCCGACCGACTACGGTTTTGATGAATCGCTGGTCTCATTCGAGGGGCTCGGCGATCGGCTTTTGCTTGAAGGCGGCGGGCTCAACGGCCAGAGCCGGGCGTTGGGCCGGGGCGAAATCATCGATGTCGAACGTTGGCAGCGAGTCGGAATTTACGTCGATCGCGCGATTGATTTCGTTCGTCGGAATCGCGAAAAGCCGTTCTACCTTCAGGTTTTTCCAAACGACGTCCACGATCCGTTCGTGCCGCCGCCGGGCTCGGCCGAAAAATGGGCTGAGGTCGCTGGAAACCCGTCTGAGCAGAATTTTTTCGCTGTGCTAGAGGAAATGGACAAGAAAATTGGCAGGCTGATTGCCGAGATTGATTCGTCAGGCCTCGCGGAGCGGACGCTGATCGTTTTCACGAGCGACAACGGGCCGACCGATTGGCCGAGTTACTACAATCGAGGCGAAGACCCACCAGGATTCACGGGCGAGTTTTACGGCCGGAAGTGGTCGCTCTACGAAGGCGGAATTCGGATGCCGTTCATCGCGCGCTGGCCCGGAAAAATCCCGGCGGGCGCGGTCGACGAGGAGAGCATCGTTAGCGGGATCGATCTGCCGCCGACGTTCTGCAAATTCGCTAGCGTCGGGGTTGAAGACGACTTGGACGGGTTCGATTCCGGTGGCGTGCTGCTTGGCAAACCGCAGCGTCGGCCAGAGCCGCTTTTCTGGCAGTACGGCCCGCCCTACGCGCAGCTGATGCCGGGGAATCCAGATTTCCAGAGCCCGAGTCTCGCCGTTCGCGATGGAAACTGGAAACTTCTCGCGAACGCAGATGGCTCGGAAGCGAGGCTCTTCAATTTGGCTGAGGATCCGGGTGAAACCACAAATCTGCTCAATCGCGAGCCAGAACGCGCGGCCGTCCTTTGGCGGAAAATCCAAGGCTGGTCCAAAGACGTCGGTCAGGACGCCAGCGGCGATCTCAAGCCGCCGGTCCCAGCGCTAACGGCGAACATCGGCCGTGGAGCGAGCCGCATTCGAAACCACGGGGTCGAGCTCGAAGACGAAGCTTGGCGATTCGACGGTGAGGCGTGGCTCGAAGCGTTCCAAGCGCCAAACATTGCCGGTAAGCCGATCGGAATCCAGGCGACGATTCAGTCCGAAGCGACCGACGGAGTGATCGTTGCTCAAGGCGGCGATCGGGCTGGCTACAGCCTGTATTTGAAGGACGGACGGCTCGCATTTTCTGCCTGCGTGGACTGGAAGCGGACCACGATCGTGAGTGAGCTGCTGCTGGGTGGCGAGCCGCGCGAGGTCGAAGCCATCTGGAAAAAAGGAGGCGCGATGGTTCTTAAAATTGGCGGCAAAATCGTCGTCAAGGGCAAAGCCGCGAGCCTGATCTCGAATCAGCCTGGCGACTCGCTCCAAATTGGTGCAGATTTGATCCAACCGGCCGGCGAGTACGAAACGCCGAATCGATTCCGCGGTGTCGTTTCGGACTTCCGCCTGAAAATCCCATTTTGAGACTTTCGCTCGCCAGAAATCGCTCTTTCCGTCCGTGAATCCGAAACCCATGAACCTTTTGAGTTTTACTTCCGGCCTTCTGATCGTCTTCGCGATTTCGCCGATTCAGGGTGCCGACGATGTTGAAGCGCTGAAGTTTTTCGAGACCGAGATCCGTCCGCTCCTCGCTAGCAGCTGCAACGAATGTCATGGAGCGGAAAAATCGAAAGGCGGGCTTCGGCTGGATCACATCGATCACATCCGCAAAGGCGGAGAGACCGGCCCGGCGATCGTGGCTGGAGAAGCGGAAAAGTCGCTCTTGATCGAAGCCGTCCGGCGTGGAGATCCGGATTTCGCGATGCCGCCGAAGCAAGCGGATGCGCTAAGCGAAAGCGAGATCGCCAAGCTCGAAAAGTGGATCAAAATGGGTGCGCCGTGGCCTGTGGAAATCGCCAAGGGCGGCGAAGTCGACGAACACGGTTTCACGGCGGAGGATCGAGCTTGGTGGGCGATTCAACCGGTGGTCGACCCGGCAATTCCGGATGCCGGCGCGGGTTGGGCGTTGAACGATCTTGATCGGTTTGTCGCCCGGGGTCTGGCGGAAGCGAAGTTGATTCCAGCGCTCGAAGCCGATCGTCACGAGCTTGTCCGGCGAGGCTATTTTGATCTCCACGGCCTGCCGCCAACGCCTGAGCAAGTTTCGGCTTTCGTGAACGATAAAAATCCGAAGGCCTGGGAGAATTTGATCCAGCACTTGTTGGAAAGTCCACGCTACGGCGAGCACTGGGCTCAGCATTGGCTTGATATAGTTCGTTATGCGGAAAGCGATGGCTATCGAGGCGATTTCTTTCGTCCGCAAGTTTCGAAATATCGCGATTACGTGATTGAATCGTTCAACGCCGATAAGCCGTATGATCAATTCGTAAAGGAACAGCTCGCTGGCGACGAGATCGATCCAGACAACCCGGATGTGTTGATCGGGACCGCGTTTTTGCGACACGGAATCTATGAGCATAACCAGCGTAATGCGCGGATGCACTGGGAGTTGATTCTGAACGAAGCGACGAACGTGACCGGCGAAGTTTTTCTTGGAATCGGCATCGGCTGTGCGCAGTGCCATGACCACAAGTTCGATCCGTTATTGCAGAAGGATTATTTCGCGCTGCAGGCCTTTCTTTCGACGATATGCTGGCCGGATGACACGCCGCTTTCTACTTTAGAAGAGCGGATGGCGTTCGACGAGAAGCAGCTCGAATGGGAAGCGGCGACGAAGTTGATTCGTGAGGAAATTGCCGAACTTCTGAAGGGACAATTCGACAACGATCAGACTTATACGGTTAAGCAGTTTCCGCCGGACATTCAGGAAATGTACGGCAAGCCGCAGGGTGATCGCACTGCGTTCGAAGAGCAGATGGTGATGTTGGTTGATCGCCAGGTTCGTGCGAAGCGAAGCAATTCTGACCCGAAGAAATATATTGATGGGAAGAGCGACGAGATCAAAGCGCGTTACGCCGAGCTTCAGGCGAAGCTGAAGGAGTTCGAAGCGATGAAGCCGGATCCGCTCCCCTTGGCGTTTACGACGACCGATGTTGGACCGAAACCGGCTAAAACGTTTCTGAATTCGCGCAGCGGAAAGGTGGAGGTCGCGCCTGAGTTTTTGACTTTGTTAGGCCAGCCCGCGCCGAAGATTTCGCCAACCGCAACCACGACTGGACGCCGGACCGCACTCGCCAATTGGATCGCGAGCCCGGACAATCCGCTTGCGACGCGGGTGATCGTGAATCGAATCTGGCAGCATCATTTCGGCGTGGGCATCGTGCCGACTCCTAACGATTTCGGGACGCTCGGTGAGGATCCGAGTCACCCGAAGCTGCTCGATTGGTTGACCCGTAGATTCCTCGATGGCGGCTGGAAAATGAAGGAGATGCACAAGCTCATCATGACCAGTTCGGCCTACCGCCAGACAGCGCAGCGCGAGCCGACAAGCGTCGAAAACATTGCGGATCCGACTAACCGATTGCTCTGGCGATTCCCGCCGAGACGACTTTCCGCTGAGCAGGTTCGCGATGCGATGCTGGCCGTTTCGGGTGAGCTGCAACATCAGGAAGCCGGTCCTTCGGTCGATGGAAACTCACCAAAGCGGAGCGTTTTCGTGAAGAAAATCCGCAATACGCCGGATTCAGTTCTGGGAGGATTTGACGCGCCGATGGGCTTCGATTCCGCGCCTACTCGAACAACGACGACGACGCCAACGCAGTCGCTTATGCTCGTTAACGGCGATTGGGCGTTGAAGCGGGCACAGGCGTTTGCCCGGCAGCTGCTGAGCGGGAAGAAGGCGATCACGGAGGCTGAAATTGGTCGCGCGTACGAGATCGCCTACGGTCGAGCGGCATCGAATCAGGAGATCTCGACGGCTCTGGATTTTGTAAGTTCGCAATCAGCTTTCGCACCGACTAAGCCGGTCGTGGTGGACAAGTTTCCGGACGAAACGGGCCTCCGTCCGATCGGTCAGCACTTCGAAAATGTGAAGGAAGTCGAGTTAGGCGAGCGCGCTTTGTGGCTCCAGCCAGGAAGCAAATTCGAGCAGCTTCACCTCGCTGAAAACGCTCTCGAAGGGGACGAATTCACGATTGAAGCAGTCGCGATTCTCGATGCGATTCAGCCGGATGCGAGTGTGAACACTTTGGTTTCCCGTTGGAACGGAAATCAGAAATCGAGGGGTTGGACCTTTGGCGTAACGAGCGCGCAATCGAGCTATCAGCCGAAAAATTTCATCATGCAGTTGGTCGGGGACAATTTCCAGGGTACCCAGGTTTACGAGGTGGTTGCTTCTGATCTTCGCGTGCCGTTGCAGACCCCGGTTTACCTCGCGGCGGCGGTTTCGACCAAGATCGATCTTGCCGATGAGTCCAGTGGAACGGTTACGTTTTACATGAAGGATCTGGCGAATCCGGAGGCGAAGCTCGAGACTGTCGTCGTGCCTCACGGTGTGATCGAAAGCGTTCAACTTCCTTCGATCAAACTGCTGATCGGTGGTCGCGATCAGAAAGGCCATCTCTGGGACGGACAGCTCGCGCGTTTGGCTATCAGCAAGGGCATTTTACCGCCCGAGCAGCTGCTGGTTGGTTCAAAGGCCGCGGAGGCGCCGCGGGCGTTCGATTTTTCGTTCTCTGGCGAGGATGGTGAGCATCCGGCGACCGGCGCTTTGTGGGTTCGTCAGGAAAAACCGGAGCCGGACACGGGCGGGGTTCCCCCTCGCGTTTTCGAGGCGATGACGGACTTTTGCCACGCACTTTTCAACTCGAACGAGTTTCTCTACTTACACTAATTTGGTTATGACAGGCTGCGGAAGAATCGATCACCCAACTTCGCGACGTCAATTCCTGCAAACGGCGGGAGGCGGCTTTGGCGCTGTGGCGCTGGCGGCGATGAGCGGAGCCCAGCAGCTGCCGGCCGCGAGCGGGACGGCGAATCCAGCTACGGCGCGGATCCCGCATCGAATTGGAAAAGCGAAAAACGTGATATGGCTCTTCATGGAGGGCGGGCCGAGCCACCTCGACTTATTTGATCCTAAGCCGTTACTCAACAAGCTCGCTGGGCAATCGCTACCGCCGAGTTTTGATCGGCCAGTGACCGCGATGGGGGAGGTCGAAGCTCCGCTTCTCGCGTCGCAGCGGGAATGGGCGCAGCACGGAGAGGGCGGGCTCTGGATTTCAGATTGGCTGCCTAACCATAGCAAAATCGCTGATGAACTATGCGTTATTCGATCTTGTCAGTCGGATGGAATCAACCACGCGGGTGGAGTCTGCCAGATGAACACAGGTTCGGTGTTTGGCGGGCGACCGTCGCTCGGATCGTGGGTTTCCTACGGGCTGGGAACTGAGAACAACAGCCTGCCGTCTTATGTTGTGATCAAGGACACGAATTCGATGGTCGTGAATGGCGTCCGGGCTTGGGGCTCGGGTTTCATGCCATCGACTTACCAGGGTGTTTTGTTAGAGTCGGGCGATCAGCCGATTCGGAATCTCAAGACGCCGAAGGGAGTTTCCGAGGAACGACAGCAGGGCAAACTCAGCTTCATCGATCAGCTCAACCAACGGCATTACGAAGGACGGGAGTCGAACACGGATCTCGACGCGCGAATCCGAAGTTATGAGTTGGCGTTTCGGATGCAGGCCGAGGCCCCAGATGCGATCGATTTCGAGAGCGAGTCTGACGACATCAAGGAGCTCTACGGCTTAGATCAAAAGGAGACTGAAACCTATGGTCGGCAATGCCTGATGTCGCGGCGTCTCATCGAGCGCGGTGTGCGATTTATTCAACTCTACCACGGTGCCGGTAGCAAGTGGGACAGTCACTCGAAGATGGAGGTTAACCATACTAAGCTCTGTGGCGCGGTCGACACGCCGATCGTCGGTCTGATCACCGATCTTAAGCAGCGCGGTTTGCTTGACGAAACTCTGGTGATCTGGGGTGGAGAATTCGGACGGACGCCGATGAGCGAGAAAGGCGATGGTCGAGATCACAACCCGACGGGCTTTACGATGTGGATGGCCGGTGGCGGGGTTCAAGGCGGAACGACAGTTGGCGCAACGGACGAGTTAGGTCTTTTCGCGGTCGAGGACAAGCTGCACGTGCACGACATCCACGCGACAGTTCTGGCAATGTTAGGGCTGGATCACACCGAAGTCGTTTATATGCACAAGGGCCGGCCAGAGCGCGTGGACCTGAACGAAGGTCACGCTCATAGCGGGATCGTCGGGATTTAGCCGAGTTTCGCCAAAACTCGTTCGCGCACGGCTTTTGTGCATCCGGCGAGGACGCGGTCGACCGAGTGCCTGATCAATTCGAGGACGAAGGAGTCGGGAAGCGAGCCGTCGAGCCGCAACGTGTTCCAGTGCCGCTTATTCATGTGGTAACCCGGCTCGATCGCCTCGTGTTCGTCGCGAAGTTCGATCGCGCGGTCGGGATCGCACTTCAGGTTCATCGGAACGGGCACGTCTTCCGGAGAGAGCGTGGCGAACATTTTGCCCGCCACTTTGTAGACGAGCGTTTCGGGGCCGAACGGCGTTTCCTCTGAAGCTTCCGGGTATAAAAGCAGGGCTTCTCGGAGCAACTCGATGTCGTTCATGAAATCGGCGGCGTCAGCAGCTGCTACTCGCTTTCCGCGAGGACTTTGCCTTTTCCTTTGCCCTTCTTCTTACCTTTTTTCCGATCTTCTTTCGGCTGCTTTTTCTCCGCTTCAATCTTCTTCAGTTCCGGCTCAAGCAGCTCGAGGACGTCTTTTGCTGGGAGCGCGTAGCTGCGAATCCGGCCGGCACGCGCGATGTTGATTCCGATGACTTTGCCGTTCAGGTCGACCAGCGGTCCCCCGCATTGCTGAGGTCGAATCGGCAGGTCTGTCTGAAGCGCATTCGGGAAACCGGTCCGCTCTTTGCTGACCTCCGTGCCGTAGTCGTTCATGTGGCCGGCTCGATCTCCGGCCATCGCATCGACGGAGCTGCGATCAACCAGCTTAACCGTTTTCGACTCCTTTTTACCATCGCGAAGGAAGTGAATTTCGACCTCTGCACCGGGCTCGGTCGCGCCGATCGCCTTGATCAGTTTCTCAGGCGTGTTCGTCTCCGTCCGATCGACTTTGACGATCACATCGCCAGCCTGAAGACCGGCCTGACCGGCATTGCCCTGGCGGAGAACCTCGGCGATTCGGACGCCGTTTTCGGCCGGAGCGGTGACGATGCCGAGGAAGCCTTTGCGGCCTCCGCTGAGAGTGCGGGAGAGCACGCTGACCACGCCAATCGCGATCGCATCGGGCCCGGATCCGGAAGCCGCGAGCAGCGAGCCGAGTGGCAGCTGCTGGTTTCCTTCGCCCCAGACGATCGGCGTCAATTTGGGCGAATTCTTCAGGCGAAGGAGCGCGAGATCGTGCTCTGGAAATTGCTTGACGACCTCAGCCGGGATCAAATTGTCTTTGCTGACCATGACAGTCAGCTTCTGGTTGTTTTCCGTTTCGATTTCGCTCGCTTTGGTGATCACGTAGCCGTTTTCGTGAACGACCGTGCCGAGGCTTTTCCATTCGGTTCCGCGGAAAACGAGCAACGTCGATTCCGAGGCCGCAGCTGTCGAAGGCCGGAATGCGTTGAGCACATCGCGGAAAAATCCTTCGCCAACATTGAGCTCTGCCTTCGGATCGAAATCTTCAGGCCGAATTTCAGGACGGCCGAGTTCGACGAGGCGCATCAGCCGAATCATGTCGCCAGGCGAGAGCTCCGATTCGAATTTTTCCATCAGCCCGCCGAAACCTTCGACGCCGCCGAATCGCTCCAGATCATTCGGGTTGAATTTGAAATCTCCGCTTTCGAGCGAGTCCCGCATCAGCTTGTTGAACTCGGCCTGCAAGTCGGCTGGCTCCTTCGCGCTGGTTTCTTCGTCCTCTTTTTCCTCAGCCTTGGGCTCATCTTCATCCTTTGGCTTTTTCTCTTTCGGTTCGTCCTTTTTCTCAGGTCCGAGGCGCTTTTTCGCGGGATTCTCGATATCCGAATCGGGCTCGATCCGTGGACCACTCCCAGGCGGACGATTCCGATTCCGAGGCCCGGGCAGCGCTTCCTCGCCAAGGCCTAAGCGATTGGCGGTAGCGAGTTTGATCTCCACTTCTTTGTCCTCGTCGCCAGAGCGGATCTGGAGAGTTAACGAATCACCAGGCCGAAACGTGCGGATTTGATCGATCAACTGGTCGGTGTCCTCGACGTCCTTTTTGTTGACCTGAAGAATCACATCGCCGGATTCCAGACCGGCTTTCTCAGCTGGAGAGTCAGGCATGCACTGAACAATCCGCGCACCGCCGCCAGGCGCGTTGTCGAGCGAAGCACCGATCATCGGGCGCTCGGGATCCGCGATGAAATCGCCCTCGCGGTTGCCGCCGATTCGCACGCCAGCCTTGAGCTGATCCCAGTTCTCTTTGAAGATCGCGATCGGAACGTGGTTGTTCTGCGAGAGGCTGAAACTGATGTTTGAGTGAATCCCGATCACCTTCGAATCCAGATCAAAAAGCGGCCCACCGGAATCCCCACCGATCAGCGTGCAGTCGGTGGTCACGAACCCTTCGAGGTTGTTTTCGATCACCCTGCCCAGGCGCACCGGCGGCGAACGATCCGCTTGAAAGCCGCTGGCATGGCCGAGCGCGATGCACCATTCGTTTTCGCCGAGATCTTCCGATTCGCCGATGTCGACGAACGGAAACTTCCCGCCGCTCGTGATCTGGATCATCGCTGCGTCCCTCGCGAAATCCATACCGAGGACCTCAGCCTCGGCGCGATCGCCGTTGGAGAAAATCACAGTCACCTTTTCACCCATCTCCATCGCGACGTGTGCGGCTGTCAGGATCAGCCCATCCTCGCTGACAACCACGCCGCTTCCGGAACCGAACCTCGGCGCGTCACCGCCAGGAATCAGCGAAACGGTGCAGGGAATCGACTTTTCGCAGAGGTCCCGAATCTGGCTCTCGGTCTTTTTGAGATCATCGTTTGTGATGGCCGAGCCGGTGGACGGAAGAATCGCCGCGATCAGGAAAGCGGCGGCGGTCAGTAGATTTTTGAGATGGGAAGTGGGGATATTCATACCGGGGTTTGTTCTGAATGAACGACGTAGGATCTCTTCTGACGTGCTTTCAGTCAATCGTGTTCGTAATCTGAGGGAAAAATCTTTGCCAGCAGCTGCTGAAGCTGGCGCGTCTCCAATAATCGTGCTAAGTCGTCGATTTTGTCTACAAGCTTAACGTCCGCGTTTCGTCCTCCCCTTTGAAATGAGTCGAACTTTCCATTCGTCGCTTAGCGGCTACGAATTCACCCCCCCGCCTCCAGCTGAGATCAGCGCCCAGATTACCGGATTCGAAGTCGATAAAATTCTCGGCGTCGGCGGGATGGGCGTGGTTTATCGCGGCTGGCAGCAGAGCCTCCATCGGCACGTCGCGATCAAATTGTTGCCGGCCGAGTTGGAGGCAGTTGAAGGCTTGGCTGAGCGCTTTGAGAGTGAAGCCAGGGCGATGGCGCGGCTGAATCACGGCAACATCGCGGGTGTTTTCGATATTGATCGAACAACCGAAGGTCATTCGTATTTCGTGATGGAGTACGTCGATGGCGGCACGCTGCACGAGCGATTGCAGCGAGGTCAGATGAGCACGGAAGACATCGTCAATCTCCTATCGCAGGTCTGTGATGGGCTTCGATATGCTCACGATCGCGGTGTCGTTCATCGCGACATGAAGCCGAATAACATCCTGATTAATACGGAGGGAAAGGCTAAGGTGGTCGACTTCGGTCTGGCTCAAGTCGGCGATGCGATCGACGTCGGCCAGAGCGTCGGGACGCCGGCTTACATGGCTCCTGAGCTGTTTGAGGAAAACGTGCAGGTCGATGGCCGAGCGGATATTTACGCGGTGGGCGTGATGCTCTACGAAATGCTCACCGGCGATCGGCCGCGCGGCGAATTTCGGCCGCCTTCGGAAGTTTCGCCCGGAATCCATTCGGATTTCGATCGAATCGTGACCCGCGCGATGCAACGTCGAGCGGTCAATCGCCAACAGACGGCTTTGGAATTTCGCCAGCAACTGCAAGGTGCCGGCAACCAGAACCCGCCGCCGCTACAAAACGCGTCCCCGCCAGCAGCTGCTGATTCGTCGGGAGCACCCGGATCTCCAGTCGTCGGCCGGTCAAAGCCGATGCGAATGGGCGCTGGGACGATGCTTGAATCTAATGAATCAGCTCAGCCTACTCGCTCGCCGCGTTCAGCCCCTCGCAGTCGGGCAGGACAAAGGACTCAGCGTCCGCGACGCGACATTCTCGGGATCCCGGAATGGTGGCCGATGCTGCTGGTCGGGATTTTCCTCGTCGTCGGGATGATCGCCCTTGGGATCTGGTTCATCGAAAAATAAACCGGCCCGATCCAGCTTCAAGGTGCCGGATGAAACGCGTCCGGATACTTTTCGATCAGCGCGCGGAACGCCTTCGCGCCTTCGGTGTCTGGCCGAATCAGCTGATCCGGCTCGCCGCCCCGACCGGACCCCCAAAGCGCAACGCCCTTGACCTGCGGGTAACTCAAAAGCGTCGACATCCCGCGGCCGACTTTTTCCGCCTCGTTCGGGCCCGGAAAACCCAGCTCCGTCACGATCACCGGCTTGTCCGGCGCGAGCCGCTTCACGCTCTCCATGAAATCCTCAAGATCGCGGAAAAAATCGTCTAACGGAATCACAATCGCTCCGTTGCCGTCGTCATCGACCGGATTCGTGTTGAGATGCCAGTTCAAGCTGATCCAATCCGAGTAGTCAGCGATCATCGGATACAGCACCTCGAAATCGATGCTTTCCCAGATCTTGTAAGCGTGCGTTCCGGGCGGATCATCGATCGATGAAACCGGGAAAATCGCCCAACCCATGCTCTCGAACATCAGATTCGTCAGCCCCTCACGCCGTTTGAAAAAATCGAAATAATAGCGCTGAGCCGCAGCCATCCGTTCAAGCCCGTCGTTGATTTCCGGGTTGCCGAGACCTTCGAACAACTTCGGCGCGCCCTCGGGTCCTGCCGGCGGCTGGAAATCCGAAAACCCGCCATCGTTCGACTCTGCCCAACCAAAACCTTCGGTCCCGTCCGGTCCGTAACCTCCGAGGTAAGGCATCAAAACGCCGTTTGGCTCGCGAGCCGTGAAAAACATCATCGGCTTGCCGAAGGCGCGGAAACCAGCGGCCAGCTCCTTCAACTCCGCGTCGTACTCGCCTCGAATCAGCTTGTCCACGGTGAACGGCTTATGACCGGCGTAAGCCTCGTAAGCCGCGACCGCGATGACGTAGCCAGCGTCTCCATATTTTTTGGCCAGCGACTCGTTGAATCGAAGGCTGCCGACATCTTCCTGACCTTGGACGATTGAAGGATCAAAAACGAAAGCGACTTTACGATCCACAGCCTTTTCGAAAGCCTCCAGATCGCCTGGATTCATCACCGTCTGGCCAAGCAGCAGGCCCTTCTTCGGCAAAGGAATCGCGGCAGCGAAAACCTGATCGGACGTCGCCGGCACTGGCAGTTTCAGCGTCGACGTTTTCGATTTTGGCTTTGGCTTTGGCAGGCCTGGATTCGCTGGCGGTGGCGTATTTTCGGAACAGCCGGAGCCAGCAGCTGCTAGCAGGAAGGCAAAGATCAGTGGGGCGGTTTTCACGGATTCATCAATCCGTCTCGAATCGCCGATTTGCAATCGAGTTCGGCTGCCCGCAGCTCAGATCGCCCGCGGGAAAATCGTCAACAGCGCGAGAAATCCGAAGATCATCACAAACCGCTTAAGCAGATCGACCGGCGTCTGAGTCACCTGAACCCTCAGCTGCTCGTCCCAAACCGTGATGCCTCGGTTCTGCATCCGCATGAAACTGAGAATGCCAGTGATGATCGGCAGAATCGAAATCATCAGCCCCATCCCAAGCGCAAATGCGAAAAACGATCGCAGCGTCGACGTGTTGAGCCCCATCTTTTTGTCGTTGCTCAGCCGGACCCTGAGATTCATGAGCGCCTTGCCGGGCGTGGTCCCGATTGTCGAAAGCAGAACCGCCTCAAGTGCTTGCCAGATCAGCGCGCTGACGAAAAAGATCATCGTGATCTCCGTCGCGTCCTGGTTGAAGCGCTGCATCATGATTTCCGGAGTCGCAGCCGGTTCGCGCCAGCCACGACAAACGAAAAGCGCCAGCGTCTGGAACAAAAACAGATCGAACCATCGCGCGAAAAAACGCGAGATCGCATGCCTGAATGCCGAGCGTGGGTCGCCAGCGGGCAGCGGCGGCGGCAATGGCGGAGTCGGGCCCTCGCGCGTCGCCAAATCCTCGTCGAGCCGAGCCTGAGCGAGTTCGTCGATCACCCGGCGCATCGAAGGGATTTCGTTCAGCGGTTTCCAATCCTCGACCTCATCGCGGATCCACCCGAGAGTCTCCGGCTCGATCTCGCCTTCCTCGAGCATCTCGCGGATCTGAAATGGGGTGAACGGGCCTTCTTTCCCGCTGTCTTTGCCAATAAAAATTTCCATGAATCGATAAATTGAAGACCCAGCAGCTGCTGGAGAAAAATCAGCCGGCCACCTGATCGCGCAGCGCCGAAGCCGCGTCACGTCGCGCCGCAAAATAAGCCGGAATCAGCGCCGACAACGCGCAGGCGAGAAACGAGCCCGCCGAAATCACCATCAGATCGACCGCCGTGATTCGCGCCGGAAATTCGAGCAGCCCGTAGACCTCCGGGTTGTAAAAATCGATCGGGATTTTGTTGATCAGGAATTTCCGGAAAATCAGGACGACCATCCCGAGCAGCAGACCGCTAACCGTTCCGATCAAGCCGACCACGATCCCCTGAACGAGGAAAACCGACACGATCTGGCTCGTCCGCGCCCCGATCGCCTTCATCAAACCGATCTCACGCCGCTTCTGCGTCGTCACCGTGATCATCGTATTCATGATGCAGAACCCGGCCACGATCATGATCATGAACAGCAGGAAATACATCATCATTTTCTCCATCGCCACTGCCTCGAAAAGCTGCCGATTGCGTTCCGTCCAGGACTCGATGTAGATCGGCGGATCGCCCAGAGCAGGCCGCAGACTCGCGTTCAAATCCTTCAAGGGCTGCTCGTATTGATACGGATCGCGCAGCTGAATCGCCACCCCGTGAGCGCCCGGGCCCAGTTTATAAAGCATCTGGCCGATCTCCAAGGGCACCATCACGTACTCGTCATCGTACTGGAGATTCCCCGACTCGAAAAATCCCACAACCGTCAGCTCCACCGGCGGGATGATGTCCTCCGCCTCACGCTGCTCCTTGTGAGCGTTGTAGTGCTCGACCGCGTTCGCCAGCGACTCGAGGATGATCGTATCGCCCAAATTGACTCCCATCCCCATCGCCATACTTCGGCCCAGGATGATGTTGTCGTCGCTCAAATCGAACTCGCCCTCGCCGTTCTCCGTCACCAGCATTTCCAGCCGATCGTGAATCGGCCCCGGCAAAGGCGCTACCCCCTGGATCTTCACCACGATCACCTTGTTATCGTGATGCAGCCCCACCTGCCCCTGCGAAAACGGCGCCGCGTCCGCCACCTCCGGATGCTCCTTCGCCGTCTTCACGATCGGTCGCCAATCGTAAATCACGCCCTCCTGGACGACGACGAGATGCGGCTCGAACCCCAGCACGCTCTCCTTGATCTTCGCGCCGAACCCAGTCATCACCGCGATCACGATCCCGAGAATAAAAACCCCCAGCGCGACGCCGAGAATCGAAATCGTCGTGATAATCGAAACCACCGTCCGCTTAGGCCGGAGGTATCGAAGACTCAGAAAAAGGCTGAAGGATCGTGTCAGTTTTCGCAAGGCGCGCCCAAACTAGCGGGAGAATCCAAACCTGCAACGAGAGCCCGTAGCAGAATTTGCAACAGACTGGGAGGGGCGACATCCCTGTCGCCCGCGGTCGACC